>CAZZLX010000268.1:0-5761 GCA_964655235.1 uncultured Rhizobium sp. | reverse complement strand
GCGTGTACTCGACCATGCGCACGCGGATGTCGCCGAAATGGCGCGTGCGCCAGAATGCCTTGCCGGTGATGCCGGCGTGCTCGGTGCTCTCGACGTCCTTCCAGTCGACGGTCTGGAACGGGATGCCGGACATCTTCACGGGCGCGCGTCCTTCTCGTCCGCCAGCCTGGCCTCAGGCAGATGCAGGAACTGCTCGACACTCGCCAGCCTGGCCTTGAGGTAGCTGAGGATCGGGTAGAGCGCCGAGAAAAGGCCGAGCAGCAGGCCATAGAGACCCTCGCGATACCCGCGGCGCGCGACATAGGACTTCCAGAAGCGCGACAGCATGCGGCGCAGGTTCGGCCACAGCGTCCCGACGTTGCCGTCCGCCCGCATCTGCTCGGCATGCAGGCTCGAATAGCGGTTGAGGCGATTGATCGCGTCGGCGACGTCCTTGTAGACGTAGTGCGTCATCGGATGCGTCAGCTGATGACGCTGGCCCTTGAGCTCGATCTTCGGATGAACGCGCTGTCCGCCCCAGATCTTGCAGCCCTTTGCGAAAAGGCACGGCTTCATCGACACGCCGTTGTAGGCGCCCCAGCCGTGGCGCACGAGATGGCCGCCGATGTAGTTGGCGAACGGCACCAGGAAGTATCCCGGCTGCGTTGACCGGGTCGCCTGCCGGATTTCCTGAGCCAGCTCCGGCGTCACCCGCTCGTCGGCGTCGACCTCGAGGATCCATTCGCCGCGGCAAGCCTCGATGCCGGCATGGCGCCGGTCGCCCTCGATGTGCCAGCTGCCTTCGACGACGCGCGCGCCGAACTCGGCGGCAATCGCCGGGCTGTTGTCGGTGGTGCGGTCGAGGACGACGACGATCTCGTCGGCGAAGTGCAGGGTCGCGAGACAGTCGGCGAGCTGCCGGGACTCGTTGTGCGCGACCACCAGGGCGGAAAGATGCGCCATCGGCTACACCGCGATCAGGGCCGCAGCGACACGGCGGCCTTCCGCCATCAGCACGTTGTAGGTCCGGCAGGCCGCGCCGGTGTCCATCGGATCGGCGCCGATCCCGCGTTCGCGGAGCCGTGCCTTCAGCATCGGATGCAGGGGCACCAGGCGCCTGCCGGTGCCGACCAGGAGGATCTCGACCGGCGGGTCGGCGCCGAGCAGCGGGCCGAGCGAGTCGAGCGTGATGCCGACAGGATCGACGGCCGGCCACGGAAACGTCGCGGTCGGCAGGACCAGGAGCGAGCCTTCGAGCGGCACGCCGGACACCCGGAAGCGGCCATCGCCATAGCTCTCGATGACCTGCCGCCCTTCCGGGATAAGCGGCGTGATCTCCATGAGGCGACGCTATGGCGACGCGGTTTTGGCCGCGGTCTCCTCGGAGGACTCCGCCTTGTTGCGGAGATTGAGGTACAGCAGCATCGGCACCGAGATGATGTAGGTCGAATAGGTGCCGGCCACGACGCCCCAAAGCATGGCGATCGAGAATCCGGAAATCACTTCGCCGCCGAAAGCGACCAGAGCGATCAGCGCCAGCGCGGTCGTGAGCGACGTCAGAAGCGTCCGTCCAAGCGTCTCGTTGATCGAGAGATTGAACAGCTCGACCAGCGGCATCTTCTTGTACTTGCGCAGGTTCTCCCGAATACGGTCGTAGATGACGACCGTATCGTTGATCGAGTAGCCGGCGATCGTCAGCACCGCCGCCACGGTGGAAAGGTTGAACTCCATCTGCGTGACGGCGAAGAGACCAATGGTGGTCAGCACGTCGTGCAGCAGCGTCATCACCGCACCGACGCCGAACTGCCATTCGAAGCGGAACCAGATATAGGCCATGATGCCGAGCATCGCGACGACGGTGGCGATGACGCCGGTGTGTATCAGCTCGCTGCCAACCTTCGGACCGACGAACTCGACGCGCCGGTACTCGAAGCTGGAACCGAGGGAGTTCCGCACCTTCTCGACCGCCTTCTGCTGCGCGGCATCGCCGCCCGGCTGCTGCTCGATGCGGATGAGGACGTCGCTCGGCTGCCCGAAGCCCTGGAGCTCATGGCTGCCGAGGCCGAGACTGCCCAGCTTTTGCCGCATGGCGGCGAGGTCAGCCGCGCCTTGGGTCGAGCGGACTTCCATCAGGATGCCGCCGCGGAAATCGATGCCGAAGGCGAGCCCGTGCCAGAGGACCATCACGACCGAGAGAACCGTCATCAGGCCGGAAAGGCCGAGCCCCCAATAACGGAAGCTCATGAAGTCGATCTTGGTGTGATGCGGGACGAGAACGATGGGTTTGAACATGGTGCTTGCCCTCAGATCGGCAGGGCTTTGGGCCGCGACTGCAGCCAGAGCACAACCAGGTAGCGCGTCACCGTGACCGCCGTGAACAGCGACGTGGCGACGCCGATCGCGAGCGTCACCGCGAAGCCGCGAACCGGGCCGGAGCCCAGGCTGAACATCAGGAAGGCGGCGATGAGATGGGTGAAGTTGGAGTCGAAGATGGTGCCGAAGGCCCGCTTGAAGCCGGCGTCGATCGCCGAGATGACCGACCGTCCGTTGCGGACCTCTTCGCGCATCCGCTCGTAGATCAGCACGTTGGCGTCGACCGCCATGCCCATGGTGAGCACGATGCCGGCGATGCCCGGCAGCGTCAACGTCGCGCCGAGCGCCGCCAGCGCCGTCATGATGATCGCCAGATTGAAGATCAGCGCGATGTTCGCGAAGATTCCGAACAGGCCGTAGGCCAGCAGCATGAACCCGGCGACGAGCACCAGCCCCAGGATGCTCGCGTTGATGCCCGCATTGATGGAATCCGCGCCGAGACCGGGGCCGACCGTCCGCTCCTCGAGTACGGTCAGCGGCGCCGGCAGGGCTCCCGCCCGAAGCAGCAGGGCCAGATCCTGGGCGCCTTGCACGGAGAAGCCGCCGGTGATGATGCCCGAACCTCCGAGGATCGGTTCCCGGATGTTCGGGGCGCTGATGACTTGGTTGTCGAGCACGATCGCGAAGGGCTTGTTGACGTTTTCCGTGGTGGTCTCGCCGAACCGTCGCGCGCCGACGCTGTCGAACTTGAAGCTGACGACCGGCTCGCCGTTGCTGAAGGACGGCTGCGAGTCGACCAGGCTCTCGCCCGAGATGATGACGCGACGCTGGACCGCGATCGGCTGCTTCTGCGCCCCGGGAGTCTTCGAGTCCTGCTGATAGAGAATTTCCGAACCAGTCGGCGCGCGGCCCGCCGCCAGGTCCTCGGGCGTCGCGCGAAGATCGACGAGGCGGAAGGTCAGCTTGGCGGTCTTACCGAGCAGCGCCTTGATGCGTTCCGGATCGTCGACGCCCGGGAGCTGCACCAGGATGCGATCCTTTCCCTGGATCTGGATGTTGGGCTCGCGCGTGCCGGACTCGTCGATGCGGCGACGGACGATTTCCAGCGACTGCTCGATCGCCGACTTGCGCTTGTCCTCGAGGACTTTCTCCGGGATCGTCACCGTCACCAGACCATCGGCGTTCACCGCGGCCTGGACGTTGGCGTCGGCCTTGCGGACGATTTCGGCCGCCCGGGTCCGATCAGCTGCCTCTCGGAGCCTAAACGTCACCGTATCACCCGATGATTGCAGATCGCTGTATCCGACGCGCTCGTTGCGGAGCGTCACGCGGAGGTTTTCGACCAGCTGATTCAACTGGTCGGCGCGCACCGCCCTCATGTCGACTTCGAGCAGGAGGTGCGAACCGCCGCGAAGATCGAGGCCGAGCGGCACCGTCTTGACCGGAAGCCAGGACTGAATCTGGTTGGTGACCGACGGCGGCAGGAAGTTTGGCAGCGAGTAGAAAATCGCGCCAAAGCACACGAGGAAGATCGCGATGATCTTCCATCTCTCATATCGAATCATAACCTGTCGCCTTCAACCCGCGATTGTCGAGCCGATCAGTTGCCGGAGGCCGGCTTGTCCTCGGCGGACTTGTCGGCGCTCTCGCCCTTCACCGGCTCGGTCTTGGACAGGACCTCGGTGATCGCGCCGCGCAGCACGCGCACCCGCACGCCGTCGGCGATCTCGACCGAAAGCTCGGTGTCGGAAGCCACCTTGGCGACGGTGCCGACGATGCCGCCGACCACGACACGGTCGCCGCGACGCACAGCCGACAGCATCTCGCGATGCTGTTTCATCTTCTTCTGCTGCGGCCGGATCAGGAGGAAATAGAAGACGACGAAGATCAACACCAGCGGCGCAAGCGCCATGATGTCGAAGCCGGCGCCGGCGCCGCTCTGGGCGTAGGCGGGCGAAATCAGCATGTTAGGAGACTCCCGATCTGGCCGGATTTGAGTTCGCGGACTATAACGGCCCGGCCGAGGATTGCAACGAGCCCCCCTCCCCGCCTTCCCTCAAGGACTTTCATGAACGATCCCAAGGTCTTGGACCTGCTTCAGCGCATTGCCGAAGCACTCGAGCGGAGCTCACCGAAACCGCCTTCCGCGCCCGATCTCGGGATCGCCGAGAGCTATGTCTGGCATGCCGAATCCGAGGCGCTGCAGCCGGTCAAAAGGGTAAATCGGGTGGCGATCGGGCTGCTTCAAGGCATCGACCGCCAGCGCGACATCCTGCTCGACAACACGCGCCGCTTCGCCGACGGGCTGCCGGCCAACAACGCCCTCCTCTGGGGCGCCCGCGGCATGGGCAAGAGCTCGCTGGTGAAGTCGGTCCATGCCGAGATCAACCGCACCACGCCCGGCCGCATGATCCTGGTCGAGATCCATCGGGAGGACATTCCGAGTCTGCCGAAGCTGCTGGGCATGCTGCGCGACCAGTCGAAGCGCGCCCTCCTCTTCTGCGACGACCTTTCCTTCGACGCCGAGGACGGCAGCTACAAGTCGCTGAAGGCGGTGCTCGAGGGCGGCGTCGAGGGCCGGCCGGAGAATGTGCTCTTCTACGCGACCTCCAACCGCCGCCACCTGATCTCGCGCCAGATGATCGAGAACGAGCGCTCGACCGCGATCAATCCGGGGGAGGCGGTAGAAGAGAAGGTGTCGTTGTCCGATCGCTTCGGCCTCTGGCTCGGATTCCACTCCTGCGACCAGGACACCTATTTCGCGATGATCGAGGGCTACGCCGGCGCCTACGGCCTGGAATTGCCGGTCGAGCAGCTCCATCACGAAGCCAACGAATGGTCGATCACGCGCGGTGCGCGCTCCGGCCGTGTCGCCTGGCAGTACATCCAGGATCTCGCCGGCCGTCTCGGCAGGCGCGTGGGATGATCACCTTCGCTCCGGCGAGCGAAGCGGACTTCGAGCGGCTGCTGGATCTCCGCATCCGCGTGATGCGCGAGCATCTGGAGCGGCTCGGCCGCTTCGATCCGGAGCGCGCGCGGCAGCGCTTCCGGAACGGTTTCCGGCCCGAGCACATGCGGCTCATCGAGCGCGACGGCGCGTTCACCGGCTGTGTCACGCTCAAGCCGCGCGGCGACCATCTCGAGATCGAGCACTTCTACGTCGAGCCCGACCGCCAGGGGCGCGGACTCGGTGCCGATGTGCTCGGCCGACTGTTCGCCGAGGCGGACGCGGCGGGCCTCCCGATCCGGCTCGGGGTGCTGAAGCAGAGCCCTGCGATCCGCTTCTACGAACGCCACGGCTTCGTGCGCACGCACGAGGACGAGTGGGACGTCTACTACGAGCGTACCGCGCCCGGCGGCTTCGTCGTCACCGACGCGCCGGACGATGCGTCGAAGGCCATGATCTCGGAGGGGCTCGGCGCGTTCAATCTCGAGCAGGCGGGCTACAAGGACAGCAAGCCGCTGGCGG
>CAZZLX010000267.1:0-5790 GCA_964655235.1 uncultured Rhizobium sp. | reverse complement strand
TCCTCCAGCTCGATGACCTCGCGCGCCCTTTCGGAGTCCGGATCGAGGCGGGCGAAGCGCTCGAACTTCCGGATCACCAGGAACGGGTCGAGGCCGAAGAAGAGGGTCTGCAGGATGTCGGTCGGTAGCTCGCCTGCGATCTCCATGGTGAGCCCGAGACCGGCGGCGGCGAACGGCAGCGCGGCTATCGCCGCGGGCTGGCCCGCATGGAAGTCCCAGGGCGTCGCCATCAGGACCAAGCCGCCGACGTCGCGTTGGCGTCGAAGCGCCAGCGCCAGCGCCAGATTGCCGCCCATGCAGTATCCGAGAACCATCGGCGGGCGCCGATCGAGACCGCGCACGGCATCGAGCGCGTCTTCCAGGCGGCCGCAGACGTAGTCGGTCAGCGTGAAATCGCCCTCGTCGTCCGCCGGACGACCCCAGTCGATCAGCAGGGGGCGATAGCCATGCCTGGCGAGCCAGCGCATCAGGCTGCGGCGTTCCGTCAGGTCGAGGATGTAGGCGCGGTTGACCAGCGAAGGGACCACCAGCAGGGGCTTCCCCCCGGCTGGGCGGTAATCGAGAAGCCGCGTCGTGCCGTCCTGCCAGACGACGGTTGGCTCGGCGAGTTGCCTGCGATGCGGGCTGCGGCGGTAGGCGAGAAC
This sequence comes from uncultured Rhizobium sp., assembly GCA_964655235.1. Taxonomy (GTDB): domain Bacteria; phylum Pseudomonadota; class Alphaproteobacteria; order SHVZ01; family SHVZ01; genus SHVZ01. Next base: position 5,146 of record CAZZLX010000267.1, on the reverse strand, counting down.
GCCGTCGGCGAAGGCCTTGAGGCGTCCGGCCTGGACACGCAGCAGCGCGCTATCGAGATCCGCGGGGTTTGCGCTTGCGAGGCTTGGTGCCAGCTCGCGGGCGGCCTTTCTTAGGTCCGGCTTCCAGTCGAGCCAGCCTTGCCTCCAGAGCGTCAAGGCGGCGGCCGAGCTCGACGAAGACAGCGCGAGCATCGCCAGATGCAGGCCGAGCGGCCTTGGCCCCAGTCGGCGCGGCATGTCCGTTGCCGGCCGGCTCATGGCCATTGGCCGCATCGGGCCTGACCGGGAAAGGCGACCCGGTCCCAAGGCCCCATAGGCCCATCAGCCGCCGCATCAGGCGGGCGAGCTCCGGATCTCCGGCCATCGCGGCGATCTGGTCCTGCCAGAGATCGGCGAAGCGGGTTGCCAGCTGCTCGAGGTCGGCGGGGTCGGACATGCGGCCGAAGTATAGTCGTTCCTCCTTTCAGGCCAAGCGGTTGCCGCAGTGCAGCATACCCGCCTCGGTATTTTGCCGCCGCTCTGTTATGGTGGCCTGTCGCCACCCGAACGAGCATGCCGAACGCCATGGCCGATAAAGCCGACACCGCGCCCGGACAGCAACAGGCCGCCCAGCCGGTCACTATCAAGAAGTACGCCAACCGGCGGCTCTACAACACCGCGACATCGTCATACGTGACCCTCGACCATCTGTGCCAGATGGTGAAGGACAACACGGATTTCGTCGTCTACGACGCCAAGACCGGCGAGGACATCACCCGTCAGGTCCTGACCCAGATCATCGTCGAGGAAGAGGGCAAGGGCGGGCAGAACCTGTTGCCGATCGGCTTCCTGCGCCAGCTGATCGGGTTCTACGGCGACAATATGCAGTACGTGGTTCCGCGATATCTCGACTATTCGATGCGCTGGTTCTCCTCGAACCAGGATCAGGTGCGGAAGTACATGTCGGACGCCTTCGGCGGCCTCTTCCCGTTCGGCCAGCTGGAAGAGATGGGCAAACAGAACATGGCGATGTTCGAGCGCGCCATGAGGATGATGATGCCGTTCAGCGGCACCAGCGGCGAGACGCCGCCGCGCCCAGATGCACCAAAGCCGGCGACGCCGCCGGATACTGAGCTGACGGCGATGAAGAACCAGCTCGAGCAGCTGCAGCGGCAGCTTGATCAGCTGACCCGCGTCAGCAAGCCCAAGAGCTGATCAGACCCTGACGAGCTTGGGCGTCGCCCACGGCCGTGCCATCTCGGGCCGGCCGAACAGATATCCCTGAAGCTGGCCCACGCCTTCCTCGCGCAGGATGCGGGCCTCGTCCTGGGTCTCGACGAACTCCGCCACCGTGGTAAGCCCGAAGCCGCGCGCGATGCCGACCAGTGCTCGGACGAAGAGCTGGTTGTCGGGGTTGGTGGCGATGCCGGTGACGAACGAGCCGTCGATCTTGACCATGTCCACGCCGAGCCGGCGAAGCGCGCGGAACGAGGTATTTCCGGCACCGAAATCGTCGATCGCGACCTTGGCGCCGAGCTGGTGGAGCGCCTCGACGAAGCGTGCCGTCTCCTCGGGATCGACCAGCGCCACTGTCTCGGTTATCTCGACCAGCAGGCGCGAGGCGACGTCGCGCCTGGCTCCCAGGTGCTCGACAGCGCGATCCAGCCAGGAGCCGCGGCCCGCGTTGACCGCCGAGACGTTGACCGCGAGAGAGATCTTCGGGTGCCGGATCAGCTCGCCGACCGCGAGATCGAGCACGGCACGGTCGAGCCGGCGCATCAGCCCCATCGACTCCGCTGTGCCGATCAGGGCACCGGCGTTCAGCATGCCGCCGAAGTCGTCGCCGATCCGGAGCAGCGCCTCGTAATGCTTGACCGTATGGTCGCTGGAATCGACCACCGGCTGGAAGGCGAGGTCGATGCGGCTGTTGAGCAGCGCACGCTCGATCAGGTCGGCGACCGCGAGGTCGATGCGCTGCGAGCGCCGACGCTCATGCGACTCCCGATACGACTGCGCGGTGTCGCGCCCTGACCGTTTGGCCTCGAGCATGGCGCTTTCAGCTTTGGCCAGCGCATCGCGCGCGGTCCGTGCCTGTGACGGAAGGGAGACCCAGCCGCCCGAGACGGTGACGCGGAGATCGCCTCCCGGCGTGTCGATCGTGCGGCTGCGGAGATCGAGCAGCAGGCGCTCGACGCTCTTCTCGGTCTCCTCCGCGCCGCCGCCGATCAGGACGGCGGCGAAGCGATCGCCGGTGATGCGCGCGACCTCGCCTTCCTGCCCCACTCCCGTCATCAGGCGCTTGCCGACCTCGGCCAGCACCGCATCGCCGCTGGGATAGCCGAAGACATTGTTGACCATGCCCAGCTGGTCGATGCCGACGACCAGCAGCCCGCCGGCGCGCCCATTGGCGATCATCGTCCGCAGCATGCGGTCGAGACGATCGAGAAGCCGGCGCCGGTTCGGCAATCCGGTCAGATCGTCGCGATAGGCGAGCTTGCGAAGCTTCGCCTCTTCGCCCTTGAAGGCGTCGACGGTGCGGATGACGCCCGCCATGCGGCTGGGTGCGCCGCCGCCGTTGCGCTCGGCCGTGCCGCGATCGTTGATCCAGCGATAGCCACCGGCACCATCGGCGACGCGATAGACGCAATCGTAGGTTTCTCCGCGATCCAGATGGCGGGCGAGTGCCAGCAGCCGGTCGCTGCGATCCTCCGGATGCACCTGTGCGCCATAGCCTTTGCCCGACGCTGCGCGCCCCGCGGTCGAAGCACCCAGTACGGTGCCTACCGGTCCATGCCAGCGGATCTCGTCGCCGTGGAGATCCCAGTCGTAGACCAGATCTCCCGAGGCCACGAGCGCGCGCAGCAGCGGATCAGGCAGTTCCCCCTTGCCCATCATCGCCGGGATCATTGTCCGAACGTGCTTCGCGGGCAAGCACCACGGTAGGTTAAGCCGTTGCGAAATTAGCTAAACGGCATGACAGTACGCCGCGCCGCTGGTGCGGGAGGGTAGACTTGAGCCGACGCCCGATGCAAGACGAAGACGACGAGCAGCTTGCCCGAGAGCTCCGCGTCAGCCAGTCAGTCGATCTCGTCGGACAGCTCCCTTCGTTGATCGCGGGCAATGCCCTCGGGGCCCTCGGCGCCGCGCTCTACCTCTCGAACTCCGCCTCCCCGGTTTTCCTCGGGATCTGGGTCGCCAGCATCTGGCTGCTCATGGCGCCGATGGCGTGGAGCTGGTGGAAGCTTCGAGACCGGCCGCGGCCCCCCAAGGTCAGCGGGCGGCGCATCCGCCTCGTGACGATCTATTCGCTGGTGCTCGGCCTCTGCTGGGCGACGCTTTCCTGCGTGGTCTTGCCCGACAGCGAACCGCGCAACGTGCAGTTTCTCGGCTTCGGCATGATCGTGCTCGGCATCGGCGCCGCGGCGTCGGTTTCCAACATCCCGCTCGCCTTTCTCGGCTACGTCGTGCCGATCCTGACGCCGACCTACATCTTCTCGGTCCTTCACGACGACACGCCCTTCCGCAGCAGCAGCTTCCTGACCACGCTCCTGTCGCTCGCGGTCTTCGGCTTCATGTACCGGAACTGGGTGACCTTCCGCGCCACCGTCGCCCGCGCGGTCGAGCGCGCCCGCCTCGTCGAGCAGCTCGAAGGAGAGGTCTCCGGCCGACGGGATGCCGAGGAACGGCTTCGGCACGGCATCCAGGCGATGGGCGACGGGGTCGTGATGGTCGACGCCGGCGGCCGGATCGTCGCCCACAACCGGCGTGTCGGCGAGATCGTCGGGCTCAGTGAAGACAGGGTTGCCAGCTTCGAGCGGTTCGAGGACTTCGCCCGAGCCGCCCTCCGTGCCAAGGGCGGCGACGACGCATCGATCGAACTCCATCTGCAGGACGTGACGCGTCAGGTCGCCGCGACCCGGCCCTATCGCTTCGAGCTAGAGAGCCTCGGCGACGGGCGCTATATCGAGATCAGCCACCAGCCGATCCCGTCGGGTGGCTTCGTCCGCTCCTATGCCGACATCACGCACCGCAAGCAGGCAGAGATCGACCTTCGCCAGGCGAAGGACGCGGCGGAGGAAGCCAACCGCGCCAAGTCGAGCTTCCTCGCGACCATGAGCCACGAGATCCGCACGCCCATGAACGGCGTGTTGGGGATCGTCGAGCTGCTGCAGCACACAAAGCTGACGTCTGAGCAAGCCGAACTCCTGCGCGTAGTCGGCGAGTCGGCGTCTTCGCTGCTGAAGATCATCGACGACATCCTCGACTTCTCAAAGATCGAGGCGGGGAAGCTCGAGATCGACAGGACTTCGGTCGAGGTCCTGCCGCTGCTGGAAGGCGTTGCCGATACCCTTGCTAGGCAGGCGCAGAAGAAGCGGCTGGCGCTGGTGACCTATGTCGACCCGGCGGTTCCCGTTGCGGTCGTCGCGGACGCGGTGCGGCTGCGGCAGATCCTGTTCAACCTGACCGGCAATGCGATCAAGTTCACTCATCACGGCACGGTCTCGGTTACCGTCTCCCTCGAAGAGACCAGGGGCGAGACCCATAGGCTGCGCTTCGCGGTCACAGATACCGGCATCGGGCTTTCGCGCGAGCAGCAGGCGAAGCTGTTCCAGCCTTTCGTCCAGGCCGACTGCTCGACGACGCGCCGTTACGGCGGCACCGGTCTCGGGCTCTCGATATCGCGACGGCTGGTCGAGCTGATGGACGGCGAGATCGGTGTAACCTCAACGCCGGGCGAGGGATCCACCTTCTGGTTCTCGCTGCCCGTCGAAGCCGCGGCGGTCGTGCCGGTCCTGACGCAGGATCTTCACGGAATCCGCGTGCTCGCCGTCGACGACGACGCGACGGCGCAGCGCATCGTGACCGGCTACCTCTCGGCGGCGGGAGCCGAAGTCATCGAAGCGGATGAAGCCCTCTCGGCGCTTTCCGCCGTACGCGATGCCGATCGCCCGTTCGACATCGCCGTCGTCGACCTGCTGCTCCCGGGACTCGACGGTCTCCAGCTCTTGAACATGCTGAAGGCCGAACCCCAATTCGCGCAAACGCGTGCCGTCCTGCTCACGGCCTATGACGATGCCGAGAAGCGGCGTGCGGCCCTGGACGCCGGCGCCGCCGCCTATCTTCTGAAGCCGGTGCGAAAAGCGACGCTGGTGTCCGCGGTCGCCGC
>CAZZLX010000266.1:0-5798 GCA_964655235.1 uncultured Rhizobium sp. | reverse complement strand
CCTGTGCAGCGGAGCGCCTTCGGCGCACGGCGCGGCGTGATCCGAGCGGTGGATGGGGTCTCGTTCAGGGTCGAGCCCGGCGAGACGCTGGGCCTGGTCGGCGAAAGCGGCTGCGGCAAGTCGACGGTCGGTCGCATGATCCTTCGCCTGATCGAGCCTTCGTCGGGAACGATCCGGTTCCAAGGCGAGGACCTGCTGGCGCTCGAGGGCGAGGCGCTGCGCCGGCGCCGCGCCGACCTGCAGCTGATCTTCCAGGATCCCTACGGCTCGCTCGATCCGCGCCAGACGGTCGAGCAGATCGTCGGCGAGCCGCTGGTCATCCACGCCATCGGCGACAAAGTCCAGCGCCGCGAGCGTGTACTCGGGCTGATCGAACGGGTCGGGCTCGGCACCGACCACCTTCGTCGTCATCCGCACGAGTTCTCGGGTGGCCAGCGCCAGCGGATCGGCATCGCCCGCGCCCTTGCGCTCAATCCCAAGCTGATCGTCTGTGACGAGGCTGTTTCGGCCCTCGATGTTTCGATCCAGGCGCAGGTGGTGAACCTGTTGAAGCGCCTGCAGCGGGACATCGGTCTGACCTATCTGTTCATCGCCCACGACCTCGCGGTCGTACGCCACATCTCGACTAGGGTCGCGGTCATGTATCTCGGGCGTATCGTCGAGCTCGCGCCGACCGCCGCGCTGTTCGACAAGCCCTATCATCCGTATACGCAGGCGCTGCTCTCCGCGATCCCGAGGCCGAAGCCCGAGGTCAAGCGCGGGCGGGTTCTGTTGACCGGAGATGTGCCGAGTCCGATGGCGCCGCCGTCCGGCTGTCGCTTCCACACGCGCTGCCCGCTTGCCTTCGACCGCTGCCGCGTCGAGGATCCCGCCTCCCAGGAACTCGGCATGGGAAGAAGCGTCGCTTGCCATCTCGTCAGACCTGGCGAGACCCCGCCCGACATACGGAGGAATGCGTGACCTACGATCTGCTGCTCAAAGGCGGCCACGTTATCGATCCGGCGACCGACCGGGACGGCTCGGCCGATGTAGCCTTCAAGGACGGCAGGGTGGCGCAGGTCGCCGAGAGCATCTCCGACGCCCATGCCAAGGACGTTCGCTCGGCGGCCGGGTTCTATGTCGTTCCAGGATTGATCGACCTGCATGCCCACGTCTATGTCGGCGGTACCACCTACGGCGTCGAACCCGATCAGCTGGGACGCATGTCTGGAACCACCACGGTCGTCGATGCGGGCAGCGCCGGATCAGCGAACATTCGCGGACTGATCGACCATCAGCAGCAGCTGACGGACGTTCGCATCCTCGCCTTCGTCAATCTCGCTTTCCCGGGCATCTACGGCGACCTCAGGGCGGTTTACATCGCCGAGGCGAGCGACCTACATCTGCTGAACGTGCCGCATGTGGTCAGGACGCTGAAGAAGTGGCCGGACAGTGTTGTTGGAATAAAGATCCGTATCGGCCGCTCTTCTACCGCTGCACTCGGCGCCATACCGCTGCACCTCGCAGTTGCGGCTTCCGAGCAGGCCGGCAACGCGCCGGTGATGGCGCATATTGGCGCCGACATGCCGCCGAGGCTCGAGGACATCCTCGATCCTCTTAGGAAGGGCGACATCCTCACGCATTGCTATACGCCCAAGATGAACAAGCCGCTTACCACCAAGGGGCAGCTTCGCGATTGCATGGTGGCTGGACGCGAGCGAGGCGTGATCATGGATGTCGGCCATGGGGCGGGGTCTTTCGGTTTCGACGTGTGTCGCGCGATGCTTGATCTAGGCTTCACGCCCGACGTGATCTCCTCCGACGTGCATCTCTATTCGGCCGACGGCCCGGCTTACGACGTGCTGGTCACCATGTCGAAGTTTCTTTGCCTGGGATTGCCGCTCGTCGATGTGATCCGAGCGGCGACCGCTGCCCCCGCAGCCGCGATGCGGCGCGTGGACATTGGTACGCTGGCGCCCGGGGCTTGCGGCGACGCGGTCCTGCTCGAGATCAAGAAGGGGCCGGTCGTCTACGTTGATGCGATCGGCCAGGAGATGAAGGCGGATCAGCGCCTGGTGCCGCGCGGCATCGTGCTCGGCGGCAAGTGGTGGAGCGATGGCATGGCCCCGACGCTCAAGGGCAAAGCCTGATGTGAAAAGGGCGGCCCGGAGGCCGCCCTTTCTCTTCTCCTTACCGGTTTCCCGTCACCGGCAGCACCGGCGGGACCTCGCGTCCGACCGGCTTGCCGTCGGGCAGCGTCGGGCCTTTCACCAGGCCGTCGAGCTTCAGCGGCGCCACCGTGAACGGCGTCGGGTCGATGAAGCGCTCGACAGCGTTGGTCATCATCTTGGTCAGCAGGTTGTCGTAGTTGTCGACGGGCAAGGCGCCGACGAAGCACATCGAGCCGACCGATAGCACCGCACCACCCGCCGGCGTCTCGAAGAAGGTCAGGTCGGAGCGCATCAGGTCCTCTTCCGTGCCCGGCCAGAACTGGGTGATGCGGTCCTCGTTGACGGGACCGTATTCCGGATGGCCGATCACATGGCCCTCGGCGATGACCAGCGCGTTCCGGGGCGTGCCCATGCCGAAGTCGGTGCGGTCGAGCTCATGGCCGACCGCGCCGCCGCCCATGTGGCCGCGCTCGCCGAACTCGATGCCCGAGGTCAGCTGGTTCTCGATGCCCTTCCGGAGGAAGGCGACACGCGGATCCATGATCCCCTGTGTCGTCTTGTAGGGGTGCCCGTTGTAGGTGCCCTGCGCGGTGAAGCTGATGCCGACCAGCTTGTGCGAGGAGCGGCCGATGCGCCGCCAAAGCCCGCCATAGCTGCCGTCGAAGGCGTGGTAGCTCTCGCCGACTTCTGTCGCCCAGATGCGGACGCCGCTCTCGGCGCGTCGCACTTCCATCGCCCACGGCGCCTCGGGGTGGAACACCGCCTTCCAGTAGAAGCCGTTGCCGCCGAGATAGAAGAGGCGGCCGCCCTGGTCGAGGTAGTTCTTGAGCCCGTCGAGCGTCTGGTCGGTGTGGTACTCGGGATGCTGGCAGGTGATGACCAGCGAGTAGGGCTTCAGCAGGTCCACGCCCTCGGCATGCAGGTCGTGGTCGGTGATGATGTCGTGCTCGAAGCCTTTACGTGTCAGCCAGTCGACGATGTAGCTGTCGACGTTGAGCCAATAGGTGCCCGAGCCGATGTCGCTGCTCTTGTCGAGCATGATGAAGTGATTGAAGCGCTTGTCGACCATCGGCCTGGCCGAGATCGCATGCGTCACGCCGCTGCCGTCGGAGTGGTAGTTGTAGGGCGAGAGGCCGAGCTCGGGGTTCTCGTCAGGCTGCTGGGTCAGTGCTCCCCATGCCTCGGCGCGGGCGCGGTTCTGCTTGCCGAAGCCGGGCCGCACGAAGTTGCTGTAGACGTGATAGGTGATCGTCGGCAGCAGGATCGCGATCTTCGCCTTCTTCTGGTGCGCGGCGGGGCGCACGAAGAACGGCACGTTGTCGATGCCGGCAGCGCTCTTCAGGTGCACGCAGTACATGCCCGAAGGCCAGTCTTTCGGGATCTCGATGTCGAAGGCCTTTTCCCAGCCGACGTCGCCGATATCGTCGTCGTGGAAGTGGACGGCGCCCCATTCCTCGGGCAGGTGTGTCCAGCGATGCTCCTTGCCCGACCAGTTGGAGCCGGTCATGGCGCGGTCCGGCATGTTCTCGACCCGTCCGTCGAAGCCGTGCGGTCCGACGTCCTTGAGCACGAAGGTGGGGATGCCGATCGAGAAGTCCCAGCACGCGATCAGTCGCGGCGGCTTGTTGCTCGGCGTCTTGCCCCTCTGCGCCATTAGCGCGGCGTCGGCATCGGTGCCGCCCCAGATCGTCGGCCGCTCGATCTTGCCGTTGTAGTGCGCGTCGGGCTTGGCCCCCGCGATCTTGCCCGGCAGGGCCGCGATCAGCGCCGATCCGGCACCGAGCTTCGGCGCCGCAGGCAGGGCGACCGAGGCCTGGCCGTCGTCCTCGTAGCCCGGATGGCCTTCGCGCGGCTTCTGGCCGATCGTCAATTTCTTGGTCGCCGGATCGAGCACCAGCCAGATGTCGTACCAGGCACGCTCGAGCAGCTGTTTGCCGGCCGAGACGCTGGTGGTGCGGCCGCCGGAGGTCACCGAGGCGACGGCGCCGTCGCGGTCGATCTCGATCGCGATCACGCTGCCGTCCGCGCCGGTCCAGGCGAAGAGGCCCTGGCGGCCTTTCCTTGGCGTCGTCGGCCAGGCGGTCAGCGCGATCACCAGTCCGTTCGAGGCGGCGCTGAGATCGAGCGAGGCGATGCTGCCCCAGGACCCCAGATGCGTGCCCTGTTCCTTTCCCGGATGCTGGCCGTCCGTCGGGTGCGGCATCTTGATCTCGCGATAGCCCGGCCCCTTCGGGTTCGGGTCGCCGCAGAGGATGCGCGCGATGCGGGTCTCGAACGGCGCATCCTTGGCGCTGCCGACCCTCAAGCTGATCGTTTCACCCGGCTTGACGCTCCAGCGATCGACATAACCCAGCAGCGGATGCACGGCGCTCTCCCCGAGTTTCCTAGATCCTCGATAGGAGAGGCGCGGGCCTCGAGAAAATCAAGGCGACCCGGCCGCCCGAGGAACGCTAGCGCTGGAGGGCCGCGATCACGTCGGCAGAGGCCCACACCTGCCCGAACACCCGGGCGAAGCCGGAGAGCGCGGCCCGATGGTGGTCGGGAAAGAAGGTCGCGGACGCGTCCTCGGCGATGATCACGTTGAAGCCGCGGTCGGCGGCATCGCGCGAAGTGGTCTCCACGCACATGTCGGTCGCCATGCCGGCCACCACCAGCGTCTCGATCCCCATGTTGCGGAGCATCCACTCGATGCCGGTCGAGTTGAAGGCCGAGGAGGTGTTCTTGTCGATAACCATCTCATTCGCCTCGGGCTTGAGCGTCTCGATGATGTCGTGCTCGAAACTTCCCTTGCTCCAGAGGGTAGGCGTGTTGGTCGAGGTGACGGACTCGGAATCGCGGCGGCGGCGGCGGGCGATCAGGTCGCGGCCGTCAGGCATCAGCGGTCCGTGCCGGGTGAACAGCACCTGACGGCCGGCGCGGCGGAACGCGCCCAGCAGCTTCTTGGCGTTCGGTATCGCGGTCTCGGTCAGGCGCGGCACGTAGTACTTCGCGATCTCCGGATACCGGAGCGACAGCATCTGCGCCACGCCCGCGTCCGGGTTGCAGCCGTAGTTCTGCATGTCGATGATGACGAGCGCCGACTTCTTCCAGTCGATCTCGAAGCTGGGCCACGGCATGTGCCAGCCGGGCAGGGTATCGGGCGAGTCGATCTTGGCGTCGGCCATCGGTTCCTCCTTTGGACCCATGCTAGGCTCAGTGCCCGCCTTCGTCATAGCCCTTGAGGTATTCCATGGTCTCCGACCTGCTGGCGCTCGATGCGACCGATGCCGCCCGCCTGATCCGCCAGAAGAAGCTTTCGCCGGTCGAGTATGTGCGCACGATCGTGGAAGCGATCGAGCGCTCGCAACCGGTGATCAACTCCTTCACGGTGGTAACGGCCGAGAAGGCGATCGAGCAGGCGAAGCTCGCCGAGGGCGCGGCGATGGCCGGCGCCGGCTTAGGTCCTCTGCACGGCCTGCCTTTCAGCATCAAGGATCTGGTCGACACCGCCGGGGTCGAGACGTTCTACGGTTCTGCCGTCTACAAGGGCCATATGCCGACCAAGGACGCCACGACGGTCCGGCGGCTCAAGGAGGCAGGCGGCGTGTTCGTCGGCAAGACCACGACGCCGGAATATGGCCACAAGGTGCTGACCGACGGCCCCTCCTT
>CAZZLX010000265.1:0-5814 GCA_964655235.1 uncultured Rhizobium sp. | reverse complement strand
GACGCCGCTCGGATCGACGACCGGCACGCCGACGCAGACCGAGCCTTCCTCGTTCTCGCCGTTGTCCTCGCCAAAGCCCTGGGTGCGGGCGCGGTCGAGCTCGAGCGCGAGCTGGGCCAGCGAGCGCAGCGTGCGGCCGGTGCGGGCACGAAGCTTCGGCGGGATGTGGCGCAGACGCTCGTCCTCTCCCATCTGCGAGAGGATCGCCTTGCCGATCGCGGTGGTGTAGGCCGGATCGCGTCCGCCGACGCGCGCCTGCATGCGGAGCGCGTGCTGGCTCTCGGCGATCTCGATGTAGACGATCTCGGCGCCGTCGAGCACGCCGAGGTTCACGGTCTCGCCGAAGCGCTCGCGCAGCGCCCGCATATGCGGCAGGCAGACGTCGCGCAGGTTACGAAGGCGCGCGTTCGAACGGCCCCAGGTGATGATCTTGAGGCCGACGCCGTAGACGTCGCGCTCGGGATCGTAGCTGAGCAGGCCCGACTGGACGAGCGTGCGCAGATAGCGGAACACCGTCGTCTTCGGCAGGCCGACTTCGACCGACACATGCTGCAGGGACAGCGCCTGGTCGGACGAACAGATGCAGTCGAGCACCTGCATGGCCTTGAGGACGGGTTTCACCAAATAGTCGTCGCGCATCTTTCCTCCAGTGATTTCGCAAAGCGAAATAGCAGATCCTTGACATGAAACGCAAGCTCACGGACAGTCGGTCGCACCCCTGAAAAAGCGAGGATTTTGGCTATGGCCCTCAACACGTTCGAGAAATCCAAGGCGGCCATGGCCAGGGGTACGAAGGTCCTCGGCGGCGGCACCAACTCGAACTTCCGGGCCGGCGTGGCACCGACCCCGCTGGTGATCGACCGCGGCGAGGGCGCCTACCTCATCGACGTCGATGGCAACCGGCATGTCGACTACTACTGCGCGATGGGGCCGATCATTCTCGGCCACAACCCGCCGACCGTGATCGAAGCGGCCAAGCGCCAGCTCGACAAGGGCATCATCTTCGCGAGCCAGGTCGAGGCCGAGTTCGAGGCCGGCGAGCTCGTGCAGAAGCTGGTGCCGTGCGCCGAGCGCGTGCGCTTCGCCGGATCCGGAACCGAGGTCGTGCAGGCGGCGTTCCGACTCGCGCGCGCCGCCACCGGCCGCAACATCATCGTGAAATTCGAGGGCCACTATCACGGCTGGCTCGACAACGTGCTGCTCAGCGTCGGCCCGACGGCCGAGGCGGGCGGTCCCGCCGATGCGCCGAACCTCGTTCCCGGCAGCCCGGGTATGGACCCGAACGCCGCCAAGAGCGTCAACGTGCTTCCCTGGAACAACCTCGAAAAGCTCAAGGAGCGGCTCTCCAAGCGCGACGTCGCCGCGATCATCATGGAACCGGCGATGTGCAATACCAGCGCCATCCGCCCGAAGGACGGCTATCTCGAAGGCGTCCGCCAGGTCTGCACCGAGACCGGCACGATCCTGATCTTCGACGAGGTCATCACCGGATTCCGCGTGTCCTCCGGTGGCGCGCAGAAGGTGCTGGGCGTGACGCCGGACCTCTGCACCTTCGGCAAGGCGATCGCCAACGGCTTCCCGGTCGCCGCGATCGCCGGCCGCGCCGACCTGATGGACATGATGGTCCCGGGCAAGGTCGTTCACGGCGGCACCTACAACGGCCACCCGGTCAACATGGCGGCGACCGTCGCCGTGCTGAAGGAGCTGCAGAAGGGCGAGGTCTACAAGAAGATCGAGAAGAGCGGGAAGCGGCTGATGGACGGCATCGGCACGATCCTGCGCGACCACCAGGTGCCTAACCGGGTGCAGGGCTTCGCCGGTATCTTCCACGTGGCGCTCGGCACCTCGGATCCGATCAACGACTACCGCGACAGCCTCAAGGCCGACAAGGCCCGCTACGTGAAGCTGACCGCGGCGATGGTCGAACGGGGCGTGCGCTCGCTCGAGCGCGGCGCGTGGTTCCTGTCGGCTGCGCACGACGATGCGGTGATCGACCAGACCCTGCAGGTGGTCGAGGACTCCGTCCGTTCGGCGCTGCGCTAGGGTCATCGGGCGCCGAGCCTCGGCCACTTGGCCATCTCGGCGATCTGTCTCGCGACGTCGAGGTAGCCGGGCTCGACCAGCTGGCCGTCGACCACCGCCTGAATGCCGGGCGGGGCCGCGTCGACGGCCGCGAGCACGCGCCGCGACCAGTCGATCTCGGCCTTGCTCGGCCCGAAGCATTCGTCGGCGATTGCCGCCTGATCGATGCTGCCGACGGCCTTGCCGTCGTATCCCAGCTCGCGGCCTTCGAGGCAGGCCGCGCGGAAGCCGCCGGGATCGCGCGCGTCCCGGAACGACGAGTCGATCGCGCTGAGGCCATGCGCCTTGGCAACCATGACCATCGTCGAGAGCGCGGTCAGCATCGGGAAGCGGTAGGGCGCGGGCTTCCGGAAGGCGCCCATGCCGCGCGAGAGATCGCCCAGGCCGGCCGCGATCGCCTCCATGCGCGGCGTCGCGGTCGCGATCTCGCGAGCATTGAGGACGCCGAGCGGCGTCTCGATCATCGCCCAGAGGCGTAGCGAGGCGGGAGCCCCCATGCCGCCGAGGGAGTCGCAGACGTCGCGCATCTGCCGGCCGGTCTCGGACTTGGCGATCATGATGCCGTCGATCGGCATCTTCGCCGCGAAGGCGAGGTCCTCCGCTCCGTACGGGGTATCGAGCCCGTTGATGCGGATCAGGCGTTCTTGACCGTTAAAGTTGCCGGCAGCGAAGGCGGCCTCCATGCGCTTCCGGGCGGCGTCCTTGTCGGCGGGGGAGACCGAGTCCTCGAGGTCGAACAGCAGGACGTCCACCGCCAGGTCCCCGGCGGTCGCATACGAGGTCGGATCGTCACCGAGGCGGTAGATCACGCTTCGCCTCGGCCGCTTGATGGTCACGACTTCTTCTCGACGTTCCAGAGGACGAGGCGCGGAGCTTCGAGCACGCCCGAGAGGTTGTTCGAGTAGGCGACCGGCGCCAGGAACTGGCCGAGGATGATGTAGGGCAGCACGCGGTAGAAGTGCGTCTGCACCTGATCGACCACGGCCTTCTGCTTCTCCGGCGTGTCGGCGGCGATGAAGGAGAGGCGGGCCTTCTCGAGTTCGTCGTCGCAGGGCCAGCCGGCGTAGTTCTTGCCGTCGCAGGGTGTCGGCACCACCGAATTGCCGAGCGGGTTGGCCTGCGCCAGGCCCGGGCCGGTGGTGTGGAAGATGTGCCAACCGCCGCGGTTCTGATCCGGATGCTCCTTGATCGGGCGACGCGCCGAGAGCGTCGACCAGTCGGTCGCCTGCAGCTCGACATTCATGCCGATCGCGCGCAGGTTCTGCGCGGTCATCAGCGTCGCGGCATGGATCAGCGGCTGGTCGGTGGGGTCCATCAGCACGACCCGCTCGCCCTTGTAGCCGCCTTCGGTCAGCAGGGCCTTGGCCTTGGCGATGTCCGGGCCCTTCGTCCAGGCGCCGAGGCCGGCCTGGGATTCGAGCGGCGTCCCGCAGACGAAGATCGCCCAGCATTCCTTCTCGATCTCAGGCGTGCCGACCATCGCCGCGAGATAGTCCTTCTGGTTGATGTTCCAGAGCATCGCCTCGCGGACTTTGGGATTGTTGAACGGTGGAATCAGATGGTTGACGCGGACGATCGCGTGCGCGCCCAGCTGGTCCAGCGTCTTCACCGTGACGTTCTTCGCCGCCTTCAGTTTCGGCAGCAGGTCGTTCGCCGGCACCGCGACGGCATCGACCTCGCCCGCGATCAGCGCCGAGGCGGCGATGCTCGGATCGGGGATCCAGATCCACTCGACTCGGTCGACCTTGGCGATCTTGCCGCCGGCAAGCCCGTCGGCCGGCTCGGCGCGCGGCTTGTAGGTAGGACTCTTCTTGTAGACCACTTTGCTGCCCGGGACCCAGTCGGCCTTGTCGAAGGTGAAGGGGCCGGAGCCGATGTACTTCTCGACCTGCTTGAACGGATCGACCTTGGCCTCTTCCTCGCGCATGACGAAGAGCGGCACGGCCGGATTGGAAAGCTGCTCCAGCACCGGCGCGAAGGTGCTCTTGAGCCTGATCTCGAACTCGAGCGGGCCGATGACGACGACGTCGCTGACGTGCTGCATCAGCGTCATGCCCGAGACCATGCGCACCGCCCAGCGCTTCAGCGACTGGACCGAGTCCTTGGCCTCGACCGCCGAGCCGTCGTGGAAGAGGAGGCCGGAGCGGAGCTTGAACTTCCAGGTCATGCCGTCAGTCGACTTCGACCACGACTCGACCATCTGAGGCTTCGGCGTCAGCGATTTGTCGAGCGCGAAAAGCACGTCGTAGATCATGTAGCCGTGCGACGAGGTCTCCGTCGCCGTCGTCCACACCGGATCGAGGTTCTTGAGGTCCGCCTGCGGCACGATCTTGAGCACCGATTGCGCCTGCGCCGGGACGGCCAGCGCCGCGGTGATGGATAGCGCTAACAATAGCGACCTGAGACGCACCCCGATCTCCCCCTGAAACGACTTTCCTATGTGAAACAGTAGCGGGAGATTGATTCCCTGTGAAGCGGATGACTTTGGAAAAATCTGTATATCTACGGACAGCCCACGTGGATATTTCGCAGTCTTGTGATGGGCCTGTGGCCCATCCTAGTCTGCTTCCAAACAGATCGCGAAACGGCTGCCACGGCCCTGTAATCCGGCAGTTCTATAGCGACGTCAGCCTCACCTAGGGAGATCGACCGTGCGCCGATGCCGTCTGGCTGTTCTCGCCGTCCTCGCCGCCATTTCCTTGATCCACCCCGCTTCGGCCCAGCCGCGCCCGGATCTGACGATCGCGGTGAACCAGCTGCCGCCCGGCATGGAGCCGCTGGCGCATGACGGCAACGTCACCGTGCGCATCGTCTACTCGATCTTCGACACGCTGCTGCGTCGCGACTTCATGAACCCGCTGGAAGGCGGCGGCGCGCGCCTGCTGCCGTCGCTGGCCGAGTCCTGGGAGCGGAACGCGCCGAACCAGGTGACCTTCAAGCTCCGCAAGGGCGTGAAGTTTGCCAACGGCGCCGACTTCACCGCCGACGACGTGCTGTTCACCTTCTCTGGCGAGCGCATGCTCGACAAGGACGCGCTGCTGAACGGGCGCCAGTATTTCGGCCATCTCGAGAAGGTCGAGGCGCTCGATCCCCACACCGTGCGCTTCACCACCAAGGGACCGGACCTCGTCTTCGAGCAGCGGCTGGCGACCTACGGCGCCTTCATCGTCAGCAAGAAGACCTGGGAGGACGCCGGCAAGGCGGCCCAGCCGAACGGCGACCGCAAGGCCCAGCTCAAGGCCGGCCTCGACTACTATCTTCGCAACCCGATCGGCACCGGCCCCTACAAGTTCAAGGAATGGCGCGAGGGGCGGCATATCGAGCTCACCGCCAACGATGAGTATTTCGGCGGCAAGCCCGCGGCCGCGCGCGTGTTCTTCCGCGAGATCCCGGAGCTCTCGACCCGCATCGCAGCGCTCGTCTCGGGCGAGGTCGACATGATCGTCAACGTCGACCCCGACCAGTTCGACGTGCTCGCGGGCTACAAGGACATCGCGGTCGAGAGCGTGCCGCTCAACAATACGCATGTCGTCGTCTTCAACGTCTTCGATCCCGTGCTCAAGGACAAACGCATCCGCCAGGCGCTCAGCTATGCGATCGATCGCAAGGCGATGATCGACTCGCTCTGGCACGGCAAGGCGTTCACGCCGAACGGCCATCAGCTGCCCGAGTTCGGCCCGCTCTACGACAAGAACCGCAAGGGCTACGTCTTCGACCGTGCCAAGGCGAAGC
>CAZZLX010000264.1:0-5827 GCA_964655235.1 uncultured Rhizobium sp. | reverse complement strand
CGCTCCCGTTCGATGCCCACGAGTGCGCGCTCGTTCAGGTCGATGTTGCGCAGCGCCTGCACCGAGGGATCGAGCAGGCGGTGTGCGACCGGCAGATAGCCCACCAGCGCACCGAAGACGGTGCCGGCGGCGACGCCGAAGCCGAAGCCGAGCGCCATCCGCGTCAGCGTGGCGGCGAGGTGGTCCCAGATCTCGCCGGTCGCGAAGAGCTGGACGATATGCTGGCCGACCGCCGAGGGCGGCGGCATCAGATGCGTGGTGATGAGGCCGAAGCGCGCGGCCGCTTCCCAGGCGAGCGCGATGGTGAGCGGCAGCACGAGGCCGAGGCCCAGCCCTGCCAGCCGGCGGAAACCGCCGGCGGGCCGGGTCGCCGCCGCCTTCTGATCGGCGGCGGCGTATTGGGCCTCGGTCGTCACCTCACTTCTGGGCGACGAGACGCTGGGCGAAGCGGTTGTCGACCAGCGCTTTCACCACGGCCGGGACGTCGGTGTTGGCGGGGATGAAGGCGGCCGCCTTCAGCGCGTCGCCGGCTTCGGTGATCGCCGCCACCGGCTTCGCGCCGACCTGCGACTCGGTGAAGTCGTTGCGGGTGAGTTGCAGCTTCGCCACGTCGTCGGTGATCTTGGCATCGCGGACGAGCAGCGCCTTGAGGCCGTCCGGATTCTCCTTGGCCCAGGCACGCGCCTTCTCGTAGGCCTGCAGCACGCGGACGGTGAGCTCGGGATTGGCCTCGGCGAAGGCGGTCCGCACGTTGAGCACGCCATAGGTATTGGCGTCGGCGTTTCGATAGAAGAGCTTCGCGCCGCGCTCGAGCTCGGCCTGCGCCATGATCGGGTCGAGCCCGGCCCAGGCGTCGACGTCGCCCTTGTCGAGCGCGACGCGGCCGTCCGGATGCTGGAGGAGGACGATCTTCAGGTCCTTCTCGGTCAGGCCCTTCGACGCCAGCGCGCGCACCAGGAAGATGTGCGGGTCGGTGCCGCGGGTGACCGCGACGCGCTTGCCCTTGAGCTGCTCGATTGAGGTGATGCCGGTGTCGGCGCGCGTCACCAGCGCGGTCCACTCCGGCTTCGAGTAGATGTAGACCGAGTTGATCGGGCTGCCGTTGATTTTCGCCAGCAGCGCCGCCGAGCCCGCGGTCGAGCCGAAGTCGACGCCGCGCGCGTTCAGGAACTCGATCGCCTTGTTGGAGCCGAGGCTCTGCACCCAGCGCACCTGGATGCCGTCCTTGGCGAGATCGGCTTCGAGGAAGCCTTTTTCCTTCAGCACGATGCTGAGCGGGTTGTAGGTCGCCCAGTCGATGCCGACGACCTTCGCCTTGTCCTCGGCGAAAGCCTGGGTGGTGATGAAGGCGGCCGCAGCCGCCAGAGTAGTCAGGAAAGTACGTCGAAGCATGGTCCTCGCTCCCGTTTACGACGTTGGGATGACGAGGTGTCGCTCAGGTCTCGGGGCAAGAAATGATCCCCGAGCGGCATCTCGCCGCAGCAACAGGCTGGGCGGACGCCCAACGCTTTAGCCGCATTTCTTAAGCGCCCGCAAGCTGCTGCTCAAATCGGCGCTGTGCTGATTACGATATTCACATTTTGTGGAACGTCAAGCGCAACAATAAACAAATTTCATATGTTTATCCGTAGACTAGACGCGGCAGGAACATCGACAGGCTCGGGAAGAAGGTCAGCAGGAACAGGACGAGGATAAGCCCGGGAAGGAACGGCAGAATCTCACGCGCGAGGTCCTCGAAGGGGATCTTGCCGACCTTGGCGACGGTGAAGAGCGCCACGCCGAAGGGCGGCGTCAGGATGCCGATCATCAGGTTCATCGTGACGATGACGCCGAAATGCACCGGGTCGATGCCGACCGCCTGGATCACCGGCATGAACACCGGAACCATCAGGATCATGATCGCGATGCCTTCCATGAAGCATCCGAGGACCAGCATCAGCAGGTTGATCACGATCAGGATGATCGTGGGATCGGTCGAGAAGTCGAGGAAGGCCTCGGCGATCGCCTGCGGCACGCGCTCGCGGGCTAGGACCCAGCCGAACAGGCTCGCGGCGGCGACGATGAAACCCACGACGGCCGACGTGCTGACCGCTTCCTTGAAGATGCGCGGCAGGTCGCCGAATTTGAGATCGCGATAGATGAAGAGTCCGAGCGCCAGCGAGTAGATCGCCGCGACCGCCGCCGCCTCGGTCGGCGTGAACACGCCGCCGAAGATGCCGCCCATGATGATCGCCGGCGTGATCAACGCCAGGAAGGCGCGGCGGAACGATGCCCACAGGTCGCCGACCGTGGCGCGCGGATGCAGCGGAATCTCCGGGCGGCGCTTCGCATAGAAATAGACGTGGACCATGAGGATGGCGGCGGTCAGCAGGCCCGGCACGACGCCGGCTAAAAACAGCGCGCCGACCGATGTATTCGAGATCACCCCGTAGAGCACCATCGGGATCGACGGCGGGATCAGCGGACCGATGATGCAGGACGCGCAGGTCAGCGCGCCGGCGAAGGAGGCCTTGTAGCCATCCTCTTTCATCGCCTTGACCTCGAGGATGCCGAGGCCGCCCGCGTCCGCGATCGCCGAGCCGGACATGCCCGAGAAGATCACGCTGCCCATCACGTTCACATGGCCGAGTCCGCCTGGAAGATGGCCGACCAGCGCGCGGGCGAAGTCGTAGATGCGGACGCTGACGCCGCCGGCATTCATCGCAATCCCGGCAAGGACGAAACAGGGCACCGCGAGCAGCGGGAAGGAATCGATGCCGCCGATCAGGCGCTGCGCCGCCTGGGTGATCGACTGGCCTTCGAAGAACAGCCATGCCACGCCCATGAAGGCGAGCGAAAAGGCGACGGGCATCGCCAGCGCGATCAGGGACAGCCAGATGCCGAAATATCCGAGCATCACAGCGCTCCCGAGGTATCGGTGCGCGCCGGCCGTCCGGCACGAAGATCCTGCCAGTCCTCGTGCATGACGATCAGCGTGCGGATGGTCATCAGCGCAGCGATCACGGGCACGATGCCGTAGACCCACGCATAAGGGATATCGAGGACCATCAGCGGCACCGTCCATTGGCGCACGGTCGCGACCCAGCCCCACCAGACCAGGTTCGCCAGCACGAACAGGATCAGGAGATTGATCGCGAAGGAGACCGCCCATTGCACCGGTCGCGGCAGGGCCCCGACGATGAAGCCGATCGCCACATGGCTGCGATCCGACACGGCGACGCTGGATCCGAGGAAGACGATGTAGACGTAGAGGTAGCGCGAGACTTCCTCGGTCCACGCGAAGGGATCGTTGAGGAGGTAACGGGTGATCACCTGGGCGGCGAGCGTCGCCAGCAGTCCCGCCATGCAGAGCGCGGCGAGGTTCTCCTCACCCCGCGCGAGCCATCGCTTCATCGGTCCCCCCCCCGCAATTTTTTTCTTGTGCGACGATCCTACCTGCGAAGCTGAGGCGCGCCCAAGGGCCTCGCCGATCCGAGCGCGCCATAGCCCCTGCCGCCGTGGCCTTTCGGGTCCGGGCCGGACCAGCGCTCGTCCATCGGCTCGCCGGCGGCCTGCCAGCGCGTGTCGACCGAAAGACGAATGCGGCCGGCCGGCGAGGCGTTGTCGATCGAGCCGTGCAGCGTGAACATGCCGAAGACGCAGAGGTCGCCAGCGCGGAAATCCGCGGTGAGCAGGCGCGCGCCGCGCTCCTTCAGGAAATCGTAGGCGGATTCTGCGACGTGTCCCGGCCGCGACGGATCGCGGTCGACGTCGTGGCCGCGATACGAGGCGATCAGGCCGTCCAGGCGATGCCCGTTCTCGATCACGGCGAGAGGTCCGTCGGCAATCGCGACGTCGCCGAGCGGCACCCAGACGGTCACCAGCCGATCGGTACCGCGGTTCATGTAGACATGGTCGAAGTGGAGCGGGCTGGCGCGGCCGGCAAGCATCGTGCGCAGCCAGACGAAGTCGAAGGGTCGCACCGGCTGGTCGAGCAGCGTCGCAGCGAGCGCGCGGGCCGCGTCGCCATGCACCGCGCGGCGCACCGCCGGGCCTTCCGAGACCGCGCGCCAGAAGGCGCCGAGATCGGGATGCAGCTCCGCCCGCCGGCTGGTACCGGTCGGCCGCGCCGCCTCGGCCGGTGCTGCGACCTCGCCGACTTCCGCCAACCGCGCCAGCACCTCGGCACGTGCCGCCATCACCTCGTCGCGATTGAGCACGTTGCGAAGGAAGAGATAGCCGTCCTCGGCGAAGCGCCCGCGCAGCGCGGCGCCGTCGGCGAGCAGCGACGAGGAATCCGTCATTGCGCCGATCATTTCAGGCTCGAGCGGATGGCCTTCGAGAACCGGGATCGAGGAGAGGCCCGTCATCGCGTGCACGCTAACATGTCAGAAGGGCGTCGTACTCAAATTCGGAAAGGTCCTGCCCCACCCCCTACATCTCCTGTGCAAGACGCGGGCGAGGAGCAGGTAGGTGACCCGCGCGACGCAATTTTCACATGTCGCGCTTCGGACATAAGAGTTGCGCGCCGAGGCGCTGAACTGGCATTCCGTCTTCAGGTCCCTCCCGAAAGACCTCCCGTGTCACAGATTTCCGATTCCGGCGTAGAGTCTCCGTACGCCTGGGCCCGTCTGGTCGCTTCGCTGCTGGTCTCGACCATCGGCGGCGTCGGCATGTGGTCGGTCGTGGTCGTGCTGCCGCACGTCCAGGCCGATTTCGGCGTTGCCCGGGCCGGCGCCTCGATCCCCTACACCGCGACGATGATCGGCTTCGCCACCGGCGGCGTCTTTATGGGCAAGCTCGCCGACCGCTTCGGCGTCGTCACGCCGGTCGTGCTCAGCGCCTTCTCGCTGCTTCTCGGATATGTCGGGGCGGCGTACTCGACCGACCTCTGGCAGTACGCGATCCTCCAGGGCTTGCTGATCGGCTTCCTCGGCTGCTCGGCGGTGTTCAGCCCGCTCATGGCCGACATCTCGCACTGGTTCGACCGGCGCCGCGGTCTCGCGGTCGGCATCGCGGCTAGCGGCAACTATGCGGCCGGCACCGTCTGGCCGCCGATCCTTCAGGCCTTGGTCGAGGCCGATGGGTGGCGCCATGCCTATGTCGTGGTCGGCGTCGCCTGCATACTTTTGATGCTGCCTTTGACCCTCGTGCTCCAACGGCCTTCGCCGCGCCAGCACGCGGTGGCGGCGGCGGGCGGCACGCTCGGCCAGCTGCCGATCTCGAAGAATGCGCTGATGACGCTGCTCATCATCGCCGGGATTACCTGCTGCCTCGCGATGTCGATGCCGCAGGTCCACATCGTCGCCTATTGCGGCGACCTGGGTTACGGCGTCGCCCGCGGCGCCGAGATGCTGGCGATCATGCTGGGCTTCGGCGTCGTCAGCCGGCTCGCCTCGGGCTGGATCTCCGACCGCATCGGCGGCGTCCGCACGCTGCTTCTGGGCTCGGCGCTGCAGATGGGAACTCTGTTCCTCTACCTGCCCTTCGACGGGCTGATGTCGCTCTACATCGTCTCGGCGCTGTTCGGCCTGGCGCAGGGCGGCATCGTTCCGAGCTATGCGATCATCGTGCGCGAGTACTTTCCGGCGTCGGAGGCCGGCACGCGCGTCGGCATCGTCATCATGTCGACGATCATCGGCATGGCGATCGGCGGCTGGCTCTCGGGGGCGATCTTCGACTGGACCGGCTCCTACCAGCTCGCCTTCCTGAACGGCATCGCCTGGAACGCCGTGAATGCCGCGATCGCGCTCTGGCTTCTGTACAATCGTCCGCGGCAGCTTCTCGTCGCCGTGTAAGGGGGATCGTCATGTCCAAGCTCGACTTCGCCACCGCTCGCGCGGGATTC
>CAZZLX010000263.1:0-5851 GCA_964655235.1 uncultured Rhizobium sp. | reverse complement strand
TCGAGCGCTACTCCAACGAGGCGAGCCGACTCTACCGCGTCCTCGACAAGCGCCTGGGCGAGTCCGAATATCTCGCCGGTGACTACGGCGTCGCCGACATGGCGGTGTTCCCGTGGTCCAGAGGCTGGGAGCGGCACGGCCAGAAGATGGACGAGATCCCGAACTTCAGGCGCTGGTTCGAGGCGATCAGCGAGCGGCCCGCGGTCAAGAAGGGCCTGACCGTGCTTGCCGACCGCCAGCGGCAGGGACCGATCGACGAGAAATCGCGCGAAAACCTGTTCGGCAAGGCGCAATACGCGAAGAGGTGAGGCGATGAAGTCGCACCACGACATGGGCGGCGAGCCCGCAGGCAAGGTCGAGCCGACCGAGCACGACTACGCGCCGTGGGAGAAGCGGGTCGACGCGCTGATGGTGCTGCTCTCCGATCGCGAGCGCAGCCTGATGAAGGTCGACGAGCTCAGGAAGAACATCGAGGCGATCGGTCCCGACGCCTATGACAAGATGACCTATTACGAGCGCTGGATCACCTCGATCACCTCGACCCTGCTCCAGCGCGGCGCGATCACCTCGGACGAGATCGCGCGGAAGATCGCCGACATCGAGCGGCGCGAGAAGGCAGGGCTGCTGTGAGCGAGGCCCGCTTCCAGCCCGGCGACCGGGTCAAGGTCAGGCAGGCCGACGTGCCGGGACATCTGCGCACGCCCTGGTATATCCGCGGCCACGAGGGCGAGGTCGAGCGCATCTGCGGCTTCTTCGCCAATCCCGAAGAGCTCGCCTACAACCGCCACGGCCTGCCGAAGCGCGCGCTCTATCGCGTGCGCTTCCCGCAGAACCAGGTCTGGCCGGACTACGCCGGCCCGGCCGCCGACACGATCGACGTCGAGATCTACGAGCACTGGCTCGAGAAGGCGTGAGGACAGCATGAGCACGCATCATCATCACGACCATGATCATGACCACGATCATCACGATCATGCGCATCCGACCCAGCCGGACGTCGACGGGCCGCTCACCTATCACCAGAAGCTCGAGATCGCGATCCGCGAGCTGATGATCGAGAAGGGCATTCTTTCGGCCGACGAGGTGCGCCGCACGGTCGAGGCGATGGACGCGCGCTCGCCGGCCGGCGGCGCCAAGGTCGTCGCCCGCGCCTGGACCGATCCTGCCTACAAGCAGCTGCTTATGACCGATCCGAGCAAGGCCTTGAACGAGGTCGGCGTCGAGGTCGGGCTCTACAAGCTGGTGGTGGTCGAGAACACCGAGAAGGTCCACAACCTCGTCGTCTGCACGCTCTGCTCCTGCTACCCGCGGGCGGTGCTGGGCCTCCCGCCGGACTGGTACAAGAGCCGCGCCTACCGCAGCCGGGCGGTCCGCGAGCCGCGCAAGGTCATGTCCGAGTTCGGCCTGGAGATCCCGGACGACGTCCCCGTCCGCGTCCACGACTCGACCGCCGACATGCGCTACCTGGTGCTGCCGAAGCGGCCGAAGGGGACCGAGGGCTGGAGCGAGGAGAAGCTCGCGGCCATCGTCACCCGCGACACCATGATCGGGGTCGCCGAGGCCCGGGTTTCCTAATTCCTTCAAAGGGTGGACAGGTCCGACCCGATCGTTCTATAAGCCTCGCGCTCGACGGGCGCCCAGGTAGCTCAGTTGGTAGAGCATGCGACTGAAAATCGCAGTGTCGGCGGTTCAATTCCGTCCCTGGGCACCACTCTTTCAAAGACTTAGCTGGCGCGCCCCGAGCGGTTTTGCAGGCTAGTCGCCAAAGTTTTGCAACTCTCGTCCTTGGCCTTTTCCGTCGTTGCCTTACGAAAGGCCACCGCGCGGCAACGCGCGATCTGTTGTACCGCGCGCTCAAACTTGGCGCCTCTCCCTGGCCTGCGCAGAATTTGCCAAGGTCGTTCTTTGTCCTTAGCGTTCGCTGGAACGGTCACGTCGGCGCTCAGACGGTATACGTAGGGGTGGCGCGGAATTGCTCACGAATCTCTTTAAGCTCGATGGGACACCAACGAGTGTTGGGCCGACTGACCCCATGCCGCCGATGTCTCCTGGCGACGTGGTTACGAACTTCATCTTCTACCCAGGTAGATGGCGGCCGCCGACTGGCGGAATTCGCGAGGTGACATTCCGCGGTGTCGCTTTCTCAAAGGCGATCTTTTCCCGGCTCTCGTTCACGAACTGCAAGTTTGAAGATTGTCTTTTTGTCGGCTCTCGATTCCGAGAAGTAGAATTTCACGGCTGCACTTTCCTGAACTGCAATTTTTGGAAGGCTCAGTTCAAGCATGTCTATCTGGATCCAAGGTCAATCAAATTAGAAGAGCGTTTCGAGGTTGAAGCAGCGAATGCCGGTGTCTCCCTGTTCCAGGCGTTGTTGTCAAATTTTTCTGACGAGCGTCAGGACGAATTTTACATGCTGGCAGATATTCAGTTTAGGCGGTGGAAACGTCACCAGCTTTCTTCTGACCTCAGACGAAAGCGGATTAGCCCATCCGCGGCTAGATGGAGACATTTTGCGAGCGTCGCCTACGAAGCGCTGGCAGGCTTTGGATATCGACCCGTAAGATTCTTCATCTGGACGCTGTCACTCTTCATAATTGTGTCCGCTATCAACTACTTTTTAATCGGCGATGCAGTTCAGGTTGGAAGTAACCCCGTCTCCCACGCCTCCTTTGTTGACACCGTCTTCTACACATTTTCGATACTGACCGTTCTCGGTTTCTCGACCGTTGTGCCTGTAACCTGCTACGCCAAAATCCTGACTGTTCTTGAAGCATTGGCAGCAATCGGTTGGCTTGGTATTTTTACGGCCATCCTCGTGAAGAGGTTTCTACGCTGATGCGGCTTGAAGTGGCTGCAATCTCTGCCTCGTCGGAGGCTGTGTTCGGCTCCGCCGCCCGCGGTGACGCGGACGCGATGAGCGATCGTGACATCTTGATCATCGATAGCGATCCGGTTGTGCTTCGGACGCGCGCGCGTGTCCTTGAAGCCGATGGTTGGTCAGTTGCTTCCTACACGTTCGCAAAACTCGAGGCGCTTGCACGAAAAGGTGCGCTTTTTCTCCAGCATCTCAAGCTTGAGAGCCGCATCGTAGTGGATCGGGAGGATCGTCTCGCTAAGCTATTGGCAGCTTTCCAGCCGCATAGTGATTACAGCGACGAGCTGGGTGAGAACGCTCGGCTAGCCGCTCTCGCGGCAATCGTGCCAGAGGGCAATCGAGGCACGCTTTTAGCTGCCGATATCCTTTACGTTGCCGTCCGTAACTTTGGGGTGCTTAGTCTTGCCGAACGCGGTGTACATGCTTATTCGTTTGAAGCTATCGGTGCCGCACTCGAAGAAAATGGCTTGATCGCTCCAAGAGGCGCACGGGCCATAGCTGCGCTGCGATTTCTGAAGGTCTTGTATCGATCCGGCCATGCAGAGAGTGGAGACTCTGCGCGTAGGGCTGTTGAAGAAGCACTCGCAGTGCTCCCAAACAGCTTCTTCCCTTCTAGTCTTCACTATGCGACTAGCCGCGAGATCGTGGAGATGCCTGCTCCTTGCGAAACTGCGGCGTCCTACTTGGTTCTGCGGGATCTAGAGCGCAGACTGGTCGCATTGCAGACGATTGGATGTGTGAGGGACGATCTAGCGCTCTTGTCCCGCTGGATTGTCAATCCGCGTGCTTACGCATCCATGGCGGATCGTCTGGCACCGAGGGTTCGCGTTGCAATGTTGAAGTCGCTACCCGCCTTGGGAGAGACAAGACTCAGATTGCGGTCGTAAAGCAGTCCGGTCGGTAGAGTGTTAGGACGAGAAACTGGAGAGGCCTCCGAGCGTCTTGTCAACAGCACTCCGGCCTTGGCCATCGCTCTCTTCCTGAAGTTCAGTCGATCGGCCAGGCCATCGCCTTCGGGGCGGTGATCGCGCCGTTCGTGTCCTGTCCGGGCTTGAGCGTGACCGCATCGACGCCGCGCCACCAGGGATCGACGCGATAGGCCTCCGACGGCATGACCGGCTGGCCGAGACGCGGCATCAGGAGCCGGACGCCGGCTTTGGGCGCGAGATCGTGCAGGACCTCGGCCGGCTGGTCCCAGGCATGCATCGCGAGCGCGAAGGTGCCCCAGTGGATCGGAAGGAACGCGCCGCCGCCGAGCAGGGTCGCGGCCGTGAGCGCGTTCTCGGGCCCGAGATGCATGTCGCCCCAGGCCGGATGGAAGGCGCCGACCTCGAGCATCACCAGATCGAGGGGGCCGAGCCGGTCGCGGATCCGCTCGTATTCGGTCGTGAGTCCGGTGTCGCCGCTGAAGAACACCTTGTGCCGGTCGGTGCGCACGACGAAGGACGACCACAGCGTCGTGTTGCGGTCCTTGAGGCCGCGACCGGAGAAGTGCTGCGAGGGAGCAGCGGTGACCTCGAGTCCGCCGAGTGCGTGCGACTCCCACCAGTCGAGCTCGGTGATGCGCCTAGGATCGACGCCGAAGGCTTCGAGGTGTGCGCCGACGCCGAGCGAGGTCACGAACGGCACGTCGGTCTTCGCGAGCTCGCGGATCGTCGGGTAGTCGAGATGGTCGTAGTGGTCGTGCGAGACGATCACGAGGTCGATCGGCGGCAGCGCCTTGAGCGCCACCGGCACCGGCTGGAAGCGCTTGGGACCCGCGAGCGACGACGGCGAGGCGCGCTTGCCCCAGACCGGATCGGTCAGCACGCGATAGCCGTCGATCTCGATCAGCATCGTCGAGTGCCCGAGCCAGGTGACCCGCAGCCGGTCGGGCGCGCGCCGCCATTGATCGAGCGGGTCCAGAGACGGCAACGGGCCGCGCGGCACGCGGCGCTCGCCGCCGCAGAGGAAGTCCTTGAGGCTCGGCGGCGGGATGGTGGCGCTGCGGAGGCCCGGCAGGATCGGGTGGAGGTTGCGGAAGCGCTCGCCGGTCCAGCGGGGCGACGACTTGATCCGGTCGAGGCGGAGGCCGTCTGGCTTCTTGCCGAATGTTTTCATCTGATGCCGAGGGATATTGGGCGCATGCGCCCGAAACGCAAGGCGGCCTTGCCAGCCCTGGCCGGGCGCGCCACTCTTGGCGACAGATAAAAGCCGCCAAGAAGCGGACATCCGAGCTAGGAGGCTCAGATTCATGCACTTCACCCGACGCACGCTGATCAAGGCCGGCGCGGCGCTCTCGCTGCTGCCGTCGTCGCTCCGTGCCCAGCCGCAGTCGAACATCCTGCGCTGCGGCCTCTCGGCCTGGCCGCCGAACCTGCAGCCCTGGGTCTCGACCGGCGCCTCGGCGGGTACCGTCAAGATGCTGATCTACGGGCGGCTGGTGGGATACGACAAAAAAGGAGAGCTCGCGCCCGAGATCGCTGAGTCCTTCGCGCGCGATCCTGCCGACGGCGCCTGGGTGTTCAAGCTCAAGCGCAACGCCTTCTTCCACAACGGCGACCCGGTTACCTCCGCCGACGTCAAGTGGATGATCGAGGAGATCGCCGGCGAGAAGTCGACCGCCTACATGCGCGCGCAGTTCCAACTGGTCAGCAAGATCGACACGCCGGATGCGCACACGATCCGGCTCCACACCAAGGAGCCGGTGGCGACGCTGCCGCACTGGTTCGGCAACTACAACATGGGCGTCATCTCGCGGAAGTCGGATGCCGCCAACCCGATCGGCGCCGGGCCCTTCAAACTCGCCGGCCAGGAGCGCGGCACCTCGCTCGACCTCGTCGCCTTCGACAAGTACCACAAGCCTGGATTCCCGAAGCTCAAGGGCGTCAAGTTCGTCGTCTATGCCGACGAGAACCTGCGCTTCGCCGCGCTGCAGTCCGGCGACCTGGACATGATCGAGTACGTGCCCTGGCAGTCGATGGAGCCCACCGAGCA
>CAZZLX010000262.1:0-5861 GCA_964655235.1 uncultured Rhizobium sp. | reverse complement strand
ATGCTCGCGGCCGAGAAGAATCCGAGCGACCTCGCCGGGATGCCGGTCGTGAACATGTGATGGACCCAGAGGCCGAAGCTGAAGAATCCGGTCGCGATCAGCGCCACGACGATCAGGCGGTGGCCGACCAGGCTCGTTCCGGTCATCGCCGGCACGATCATCGAGACCATGCCCGCCGCCGGCAGGAAGATGATGTAGACCTCGGGATGGCCGAAGAACCAGAACAGATGCTGCCACAGCAGCGGGTCGCCGCCCTTCTCGGCAATGAAGAAGGGCCAGCCGAAGGCACGTTCGAGCTCGAGCATGATGGTGGCGAGAATGATCGCCGGGAATGCGAAGACGATCATCCCGGCGAGGATCAGCATGGTCCAGGCAAAGACCGGCATCCGGGCCAGAGTCATGCCCGGCGCACGTGTCCTCAGCACGCCGACGATGATCTCGATCGCGCCGGCGATCGCCGAAATTTCGATGAAGCCGATGCCGAGCAGCCAGAAGTCCGCACCGACGCCCGGCGAGAAACGCTCGCTCGACAACGGTGGGTACATGAACCAGCCGTCCCTCGGCGCCATGCCGACGAAGAGCGTGCAGAAGAACACCAGCCCGCCAACCAGATAGGCCCAGAAGGCAAAGGCGCCGAGCCTGGGGAACGGCAGGTCGCGCGCCCCCAGCATCTGGGGCAGCAGCAGCACGCCCATCGCCTCGACCGCCGGCACCGCGAACAGGAACATCATCACGGTGCCATGCATCGTGAAGAACTGGTTGTAGGTCTCCTGGCCGATGAAGGTGTTGTCCGGCACCGCGAGCTGGGTGCGCATCAGAAGCGCCAGGATGCCGGCAAGCACGAAGAAGCCGAACGCGGTCGCGATGTAGAAGTAGCCGATCACCGTGTTGTTGACGGCGCTCAGGATGCGCCAGCTCCTCGGCAACTCCCACGCGGCCTTCAGGCGCTCGAGCTCTCCCTCAGGCCGCGGGAGCGGGCTCGGATAGTCACCCGACGGCGTCGCCGCACGTGTCATTTCAAGCTCGCCAGATAGGCCGCGATCGCATCGACCTCTTCAGGCGCGAAGATCCGGAAGGGCGGCATGCCGTTTCCCGGCTTCACGTGCTGACCGTCGACGATGAAGCGGGCGAATGTCTCCCTGCTCGTCGGCAGCGTCGCTGCCGCGATGAAGCGCCGACCGCCGACATGGGTGAGATCCGGGCCGACCGTGCCGACGGCCGCCGTCCCGCGCACCGCATGACAGGCGCCACACCCGGCGGCGCCGAAAAGCCGCTCCCCCTGCCGTTCCACGTCTTTGGAAGGTTTGCGTGCCTCCATCGCCTCGGCGCCGAACCAGGCATCGAACTCCGGCTCCGGGAGGGCCACGACCTCGAGCGCCATCAGCGCATGCGCACCACCGCAGTATTCGGCGCACTGCCCGCGATAGACACCCGGCCGATCGGCGCGAAGGCGCAGGGTGTTGGAACGGCCAGGAATCATGTCGACCTTGCCGGCGAGACTGGGCACCCAGAAGCTGTGGATGACGTCGGTCGAAGTCAGGCGGAGCAGCACCTCGCGCCCGGCCGGTACGCGGATCTCGTTCGCGCTCGCGACGCGTCGGCCTTCGGGACCGTGATAGGTGACGCGCCACCACCATTGCTCGCCGACGACCTCGATCCGGGTCGCCCCGGCGGCGTCGGCCGGCGAGATGACCGCGCGCATCGCCCAGAGCCCGTAGACGAGCAATGCCGCGAGCGTCACGACCGGGAAGGCGATCCCGGCCACCGCGACGAAGCGGTCGGCAGCGAGGCGCTGCCGGATGGGAGACGGGCCGCGCATCGCCAGCCACAGCGCGGCGACGACCGCGGCGAAGACGACCAAGGCTCCGGCGACGAGGATCGCAAACAGATCGGCGATGCGCGCCGCATCCGCTCCCATGGGTGCCAGGACCGATTGCATGCTCACGGCGCCAGGCCCGCGAAGTATGCCGCGAGGTCGACGATCTGGCGGTCGGTCAGTCGGCGCGCGATCGGCATCATGATTGCCTGCGTCGCCGTACGCGCGCGCGGCGCCTGCTGCATCGCCCGCAACCGCGCCGCGATATAGGCCGCGCCCTGGCCCGCCAGACGCGGGTAGATCGGCAGCGCGTCGCGCTTGTGGCAGGACTCGCAGGCGGGTATTCCGCCCGCAGCGTCGCCGGCGCTCCCCAGAGTCCGGCCCGATGCGGAGGGGAGCGCAGCGTCAGCCGGCAGGGGCGCGAGACCGGCGTAGTACGAGGCCACCTCGACCGAAGCCCGCTCGGCAAGCGCGGCAGCGATGGGCTGCATGATGCCGCTTTGCCTTTCACCGCCGGCATAGTCGCGGAGCGCCTGGAGCAGCATCCCGGCAGGCTGGCCCTGCAGCCTCGGCACCAGGGCGCTCGCGGGTGCGCGATCATCGGCGCCATGACACCGGGCACAGGCGTCGATGGAGCCGGCTTCGCCGCCAAACCGCGCCATATCGGCTGCGTCCTTCGGATCGTCAGGCGCCCCGCCCCAAGCCAGAGACCGGAATCTCGCTGCGTCGATCGACGGCAGGGCGCGGAGGAAGGCGACGAGAGTCCAGATCTCGTCGTCGCGTTCCTGCGTCGGCCAGGACGGCATGCCCGTGTACTTGATGCCGTGCTTGACGATCCAGAACAGCTCCTGATCCGTCCATCGATCCGTGCGGCCGGCGAGATCGGGGGGCGGCGGCAGCATCCGCTGCGCGACCGTACCGGCAGGCACACCCGGTGCTCCGTGGCACCAGGCGCAGCCGCTCAGGAAATGAGCCGCGCCCAAGGTCACGAGATCGGGATCGTCGAGCCGCGGCATCCTCGGATCCGGCGCATGAGCCTCGACGGAATTCTCCATGACGAAGCGCAGGATCCATTCCGTCGTCGGCCAGTGTCCGCGGCTGGCCGCGACGTTGTAGATGCCGGACCAAGCGACCAACGCCATCAGCCCCAGCCCCGCGATCGCCAGGGACGCAGTACGGACGAGGCGACGCCCGGCGCCTAGCCCTCCGCGCATCGCCCGCCCCGCTCGAGATCGGCAACTGCCTGAGCCGCGAGCACGATGGCGGCGGTGACGTAGCTGAGCGGGCACGCCGTGACCATGAAGAGGCCCGCGAGGTGCTGATCCTCGACCGGCAGTCCATAGATCTCGCCGGGAGCGAAGATCAGCAGTGCGCCGAGTAGGCAGGCGAGCTTGCCGGTCAGCAACAGCGCGGCGATCGCCGGCCAACGCCTTTTCGCGATGGCCGAGACGACCGCGACCCAGAACGCGAAGGCGGCGACCGCGAGAACCGCCGCCATCGCGAGATGGACCCGCATCGAGGCCAAGTGGTGAATCGTCGGCAGGTGCGAGGACCAGAGCAGGATCAGCTGACCGAGCGCGGCTCCTACGAGGAACCCGCGCGTCCTGGTCCAAGCCGGTCTCGCCGGCACCCACGCCGCGGCCAACGGAGCGGCGACATTCATGATCGCGACATGCAGCACCATCTGCCGGGACAGATAGCCGGTCTCGACCAGGGCTAAGGTAGCCACGCCGGCGACGAGGACCGCGACAGCGCTGATGGCCGCCGCCTCGCGGCCCATCGTCAGCCGCGCACCATGGACTTCAGGATGGATGAGGGAGGTCGTCTTGATGGTGCGTCCCCGGGAAATCAGCGTTCCCCCGGAGAAAACCGCGCCTCGGTTGCTTCGGTTCCCTGTTACCGCCGATGCATGCCCGGAATAACTACCGGGAAGGCTTGGCCGCGGTCAGGATCGTGACGGGCAAGGCCGGCCGCATCGCATCGAAGCCGCCGATCGCGCCGGCGTGAGCGACCGAGATCCGCGCCAGCTCGCCGTCGGTCCTCTGGCGCCAATCGGCAAGCAGTGCCTCGCTCTGCAAGGTCACCGCGTTGACGACGAGCCGCCCGCCGGGCTTGAGCCTCTCCCAGCAGCGCTGCATCAATCCATCCTCGGTGGCGCCGCCGCCGACGAACACGGCGTCTGGGGCATCGAGGCCTTTCAGCGCGCCGGGTGCGCGGTCGTTAACGACCCGAAGAGACGGAACGCCGAGCCGCCGGCTGTTCTCCTCGATCAGTCGGACCCGCCCGGCATCGGCCTCGATCGCGACGGCCCGACAGGACGGATGAGCGCGCATCCACTCGATGCCGATAGATCCGCACCCCGCGCCGACGTCCCAGAGAAGCTCGCCCGGCGACGGCGCCAACCTTGCCAGTGTCGCCGCGCGCACGTCGCGCTTGGTGAGCTGGCCATCATGCAGGTAGGCCGTATCCGGCAGTCCAGCCAGGGTCGAAAACCGCAACGCGCCCTCGCCGGCGACACAGTCGACGGCGACAATGTTGAGATCCGCCGTCTCGGCTGCCGGCCAAGCGTCGGCGGTGCCATCGACGCGCCGCTCCTTCAATCCTCCCAGGTGCTCGAGGACCGAGAGACGGCTCGGCCCGAAGCCGCGCCCGGCAAGCAGCTTGGCGACCGATGCGGGCGTCCGGCCGTCCTCGCTCAAGACCAGCAACCGAACGCCGGGATGGATGTGCGGATGCAGCGCCTCCAGAGGGCGGCCATGGACGGTCAGGGGCACCGCATCCTGGAGCGGCCAGCCCAGCCGGGCGGCCGCGAGCTGAAAAGACGACGGGGCGGGAAAGATCGCGAGTTCGTCGGCAGGCACCATCCGCGCCAGCGTCGCGCCGACCCCGAACCACATCGGGTCCCCGCTCGCCAACACGCAGACCGGCTTGCCGCGGCGCGCCAGCACCATCTCGCACGCCTTCGAGAAGGGGCTCGGCCAAGCGATCCGCTCCTGGCCGCCGTCGGGTACGAGGTCGAGATGGCGGTGGCCGCCGAACAGGGTCCGTGCGCCGGCGACGGCGGTGCGCGCCGCCTCGCCCAGGCCGGCGAGACCGTCTTCGCCGATTCCGACCATTGTCAGCCAGGGCGGCATTCTTTTTCTCGCATTTCCCTCGCGCCAGGGCCGCGACGGTCGCGCGCCCGAAGGCTATGATCAATACGACAATGACAGTGCGCGCAACACGCTTCGCGACCTCCAAGGCCTCCGCGTGTCCGGGGCTATTCCGCATCGTGCCGGCCGTCGACGGCGGCCTTTGCCGCCTAAAAGTTCCTCTCGGCCGGCTTTCGGCCTCGGGGGCTTGCGCGGTCGCCAAGGCAGCACGGCGCCATGGCAGCGGCGTGATCGAGGTGACGAACCGCGCCAACCTGCAGCTCCGCGGCGTCCGCGACGGCGCGGACTCCAGTATTGCCGCCGACCTTCTCGCGGCGGGGCTAGGGCCGAAGCATCCGGACAGCGACGATGTCCGCAACGTCCTGGTCTCGCCGATGGCCGGGCTCGACCCGAACCAGCACCTCGACATCCGACCCGTCGCCACGGCCATCCTCGACCATCTGGAAACCGACGCCGGCTGCCGGACGCTCTCGCCGAAATTCTCGGTGATGGTCGATGGCGGGGAGGACGTGGCGGTCCTCGACCATCCGCATGACCTCTGGCTCGCGGCGATCGACGAGGCCACGTTCGCGCTCGGCATCGCCGGATGCCCGCCAGTTGCACTCGAAGATGCGACCCCCTTCATTACCGTCGCCGTTGGCGACACCGCGTGGGCGCTCGCCGTGGCGCTGTCGATGTTCCTCGACATGACGTCCAAGAATCCCGAGACCACGCGCCTGCGCCACTTGTTGCCGCGGGTTTCGCGGGCTGACTTCCTCGACCGCCTCTCAAAACGCCTTGGCTTGGTCGCGAATCTCGGCGACAAAGCGCGCCGCTGGCGCCGGCGGCTGCCAGCAGAGCGGGCTCATGTCGGTATCAGGAACCAGCGTCAGGACAGGCGGGTGAGCATCGGT
>CAZZLX010000261.1:0-5868 GCA_964655235.1 uncultured Rhizobium sp. | reverse complement strand
GGCGCAAGAGATAGCCATGGCGGCGCGACTGCTCGCGAACTCCTTCCTTGGCGTCGACCACCAAAAGCGCGCCCTCGGCGGCGGCCGCGCCGGGCACCATGTTGCGCAGGAACTCCTTGTGTCCCGGCGCATCGACCAGCGTGTAGGCCCGCTTCTTCGTCGCCAGCCACACCTGGGTGGTGTCGATGGTGATGCCCTGATCGCGCTCGGCCTGGAAGGCGTCCAGCAGGAAGGCCCATTCGAACGGCATGCCGCGCTTGGCCGAGGAGGCACGGATCGCCTCCAGCTTGCCGTCGGGAAGCGAGCCGGTGTCGTGGACCAGGCGGCCGACCAGGGTCGACTTGCCATGGTCGACATGGCCGGCGAGCGCGACCCGGAGAGGAGCGACGGGCTCGGCCACTACATGTACCCGGCGACGCGCAGCCGCTCGAAGGAGTCCTCGGCCTCGTGGTCCATCGCGCGGCCGGCGCGTTCGGGCGCCCGGGTGGCCTCAAGCTCGGCGATGATCTCGTCCAGGTTCGCGGCGTTGCTCGCCATCGGATGCGTGATGTCCTGGTCGCCGAGCGAGCGATAGCGCTTGCCGCCCTTGGCGAAGTAGAGGTCGACGACCGGGATCTTCTCGCGGCGGATGTAGCGCCAGACGTCGAGTTCGGTCCAATGCAGCAGCGGGTGCACGCGGATATGCGTGCCCGGCGCGAAGTCGGTCTTGAACTGATCCCAGAGCTCAGGCGGCTGCTCGCGCACGTCCCACTCGGCGTTCTCGCCCCGCGGACTGAAATAGCGTTCCTTCGCGCGGGTCGCATCCTCATCCCGGCGTATGCCGGCGATGACGGCCTTGAGCTTGAGGCGGCTGACCAGCGACTTCAGTGCATAGGTCTTGCGCGCCGAGGAACGCGCGGCGGGCGGGAGCGTCGGGTCCATTTCCTCGACCGGAGGGCAGGGCTCCTGCATCAGATTCAGGCCCCATTCCTGCGCATATCGGTCACGGAACGCGTACATCTCGGGGAACTTTTTACCCGTGTCGCAAAACAACGCCGGGAACGGCACCCGCCCGAAGAACGCCTTCCGGCACAGCCAGACCATGACGTTGGAATCCTTGCCCAGCGACCAGAGGAGGCCGAGAGGATCGAGCTTGTTGAAGGCTTCGCGCAGGATATAGACGCTCTGGCTTTCGAGCGCGTCGAGATGGTCCATGGGGCGCTTGTTAAGCTACCCCCGGGCCCGTGTCGAGCCCCGGAATCCGGCTCTTCCCGCCTCCCAAGCCTTTGAAACCCCTTGTCTTGATCTGGGCCTGCCGGCTTCCTAAATACTGTCCCGGCGGTGCCTATCTCGAGGGCCGCCGACAAGGGGCACCCGGAGGTGCCCTGGCGCTCGCTCAAGGAGGAGGCCGTGAGCCGTATGCCGCTCTTCAACAGCCCGTTCCTGCTGGGTTTCGATCATTTCGAGCGGGCCGTCGACCGCATCGCCAAGATGTCGGGCGAAGGGTACCCGCCCTACAACATCGAGCAGCTCGGCGAGAACCGGATCCGCATCACCCTTGCGGTGGCGGGTTTCGGCGAACGCGACCTGCAGATCCAGACCGAGAACAACCAGCTGACCATCCGCGGTCGGCAGGAAGACTCGGGAGAGCGCGTGTATCTCCACCGGGGAATCGCCGCCCGGCAGTTCCAACGGAGCTTTGTACTGGCCGAGGGCATTGAAGTGATGGGAGCCGAGCTCGACAACGGGCTTCTCCATATCGACCTCGTCCGCCCGGAGCAGGAAAGCCGCGTGAGGAACATCGAGATCAAGCCGGCGAAGGCGAGCCGGATCATGGACACCAGGACGTCCAAGTCGTGAAGACGGGCGCCCGCGAGGGGCTCGAAAGGAGAGTCAGATGACCGAGAATGAAAACTACACGCCGATGACCCCGACCGACTTGGCTCGTCTCGGCATGAATTTCGTGGCCTATGTGAAGCCGATCCTCGTCGAGGACGAGACGCGTTTCGCGATCTGCGCTGCCGACGGCACCCAGATGGGTCTCGCCCCCAATCGCGACATCGCCTTCGCCGCGATCCGCCAGCACGAGCTGGAGCCGCTCAGCGTCCACTGAGACGCGAGAGGCCGCGACCCAACTTAAGGACGCGAGACGACCCGCGAGGCCGGGAGGGTAACCAGGGCCGTGGTGCCCTCCCCCTCGCGACTGTCGATCTCCAGGCGTCCGCCGTGCATCTCAACGAGAGAGCGGCTCAACCAGAGACCTAGGCCGGCCCCGCGCCGGCCTTTTGCTTGATCGGCCGGTCTCTGATGGAACGGCTCGAATATGGTCGCCATCCGGTCGGCCGGGATGCCCGCGCCGGTGTCGGCGACGGTGACGATCAGGTTCCCTTCCCGGTCGCCCTCGACGCGCACCCAGACGCGATGGCCGGCCGGCGTGAACTTCGCCGCATTGGAAAGAAGATTCAGCAGCACCTGGCGTATAGACCGGCGGTCGACGTGGACGATCCACGCCTCGTCGACGCTGGCCGCCTGGATCTCGGCGCCGAGCCCCTGCGCATAGCCCCGGGCCATCCGCACCGACTCCTCGACGATCTCGGCGAGAGCGACGTTCTCCGGCGACTGCTGGAACTGGCCGAGCTCGATCCGAGACATGTCGAGAAGGTCGTTGATGATGCCGAGCAGATGGCGCCCGCTGGCCCCGATGTCGCGTGCGTAGTCGAGATAGTTCTTGGCCCCGAGCGGGCCGAACATCTCCTCCGACATGATCTCGGAAAAGCCGAGGATCGCGTTCAGCGGCGTCCGGAGCTCGTGGCTCATATGCGCCAGGAAGCGGGTCTTCGCATGGTCGGCGGCCGCGGCGATGTCGCGGGCCTGCCGCCACTTCGCCGAGTCGGCCTCGGCGTCGTATTGCGGCGTCACGTCGCGCGTCGAGCCGCGGTGCCCGAGAAAATAGCCGGTGTCGTAGAAGAACGGCCGGCCCGATATGCGGAGATGGCGGATGCGGCCGTCGGCGGCCGTCTGGATCACCGGCACGTCGAGGAAAGGCTCGCGCTTGTCGAGCACCTCGAGGAACCGCCGCTTGGCCGCCGGGTCCATGCCCTGGCCTGCATGCGTGTCGAAGAGGCGCATGCCGATATAGGCGTCGGGGGGAAGGCCGGTCATGGCGCGCACGCCGTCGCAGACGAAGGTGTAGCGGAGCTCGCGATCGAGTTCCCAAAGCCAGTGCGAGGAAGACTCGGCAAAGTCGCGGAAGCGCCTCTCGCTCTCGCGCAGCTTCGCCTGCGCGTCGATCAGCGCATTCTCCGCTTCCTTGATCGGCGTGATGTCCATGCCGACGGTGAGCACGCGCGATGGATCGCCGACGCCGTCGTCGAGAGGCACCTTCTTGATCAGGAACGCGCGCGAGGCCCCGCCGGCGGTCGGCATCACCCTGAGGAACGGCTGGCTGGTCTCGCCCGACGCCAGCACCTTCGCGTCCTGCGCCCGTCCGATCGCGGCTTCCTTCTCGCCCAGGAAGGCGCCGCTGATCATGCCCGTGCCGATCGCCGGCGTGGTGCCGAGGATGGTGCGGGCGTAGTAGTCGTTCATCATCACGTAGCGGGACTCGGCGTCCTTGACCATGATGACCGCCGGCACCGCGTCGATGATGTCGCGGAGGAACTTCTCGGCATTGACGATCTCGGTGATCTCGCGGCCGGTGCCGCGATAGCCGGCGAACTCGCCGTCGGCATCGAAGACCGGCTTCGCGTTGATGCTGAAGTGGCGGAGCCTGCCGTCGGCATCGGTGCGGGCGAAACGGAAGTCGACGATCGGCCGCCTGGCGTCGAGATCGGCCAGATGCGCCGCCCAGGCCTCGTCGCCGACGCCTTCGAGCCCGTCCTTGGTCGGGATCTTGCCGAGCAGGGCCGACGGGTTCTCGCCGGTCCTGGCCGAGGAGCCCGACGAAAGTAGCGAGAACCGGAGGTCGCGATCGAGCTCGTAGAACCAGTCGGACGAGACCTCGGCAAAATCGAGGAGGCGGCGCTCCTCGTCGGTCAGCATTGCCGGTCGGCCGGATGCTGCCGCCGGACGCGCTGCGCCTTCGGTCCGGTCGGCATCGGGTCGGCCTGCGTCGGTCATCCTTGTCGTCTGGTCTCGCGCTTCGGGACCGGCCTCTTTAGCCGAGACGCCTTAACGGCGCCTTAACCTGCGGCGTTCCGCGGTCCGTCGAGCGAAACGCTAGCGGGTCCCCCTCGCCCTTGCAAACCACGGTTCCACGTCCGTCCTCGACCTCGGCCTCGGGCGGCGGCATGCTGGCGCCCATGCTCGAAAGCACGCTCTGGATCGCCCTCGGCGGCGCGCTCGGCAGCGTCAGCCGGTTCTGGCTGTCGCTGGCCTTCGACGCGCTGTTCGCCTCGACCTTTCCGTGGGCCACGGTGGTGACCAACATCACCGGCTCCTTCGTGATCGGCGCGGTCGCGGCGCTGCCCCTGGGTCCGCTCACGCGGCAGTTCCTGATGGTGGGCGTGCTCGGCGGATACACCACCTTTTCCGCCTTCAGCCTGCAGACGCTGGCGCTCGCCCAGATGGGCGAGCTTCCGAAGGCGGCGGCGAACGTTCTGGGATCGGTCATTCTCTGCCTCGTCGCGGTGTGGGTCGGCCACATGCTCGGGAGCAGCCTCAGGGGAGAGACGGCATGAGCGACGGCACGGCAGGCGCGAAGGTCGACGAGAAGCGGCTCTGGCAGCGCCACATGGACATGGCGGAGCTGGGCAGGACGCCGAAAGGCGGCGTCCGCCGCCTGGCGCTGACCGATCTCGATGCGGACGCGCGCGCCAAGCTGATGGGCTGGGGCGCCAAGCGCGGCTTCAAGAGCTACATCGACCCGATCGGCAATTTCTTCGTCCGCCGCGAGGGCACCGACCCGAGCCTGCCGCCTGTGATGAGCGGTTCGCACTCCGACACGCAGCCGTCGGGTGGCCGTTTCGACGGCATCTACGGCGTGCTCGCCGCCTTCGAGGCGCTGGAGGCGATCGACGACGCCGGCATCAAGACCAAACGCGCGATCGAGGCGACGATCTGGACATGCGAAGAGGGCGGAGCCCGCTTCCCCCTCGGCACCATGGGCTCCTCGGTCTTCGCCGGCACCAACAAGCTCGACGAGGTCCTCAAGATGAAGGACCACGACGGCGTTACCGTCGCCGAGGCGCTGCAGCGGACGCGCGAGCGCGTGCCGGGCGCGATCGACCGGCCGCTCGGCATCAAGGTCGCCTCGTTCGTCGAGGCCCACATCGAGCAGGGACCGGAGCTGGAGGCGCGGGGCAAGACCATCGGCGTCGTCACCACGATCCAGGGCTCGCGCCGCTTCGTCGTCGAGGTGACGGGCGAGGACGGGCATGCCGGCACGGTGACCCGTGCGCGCCGCAAGGACGCGATGTTCGCCGCGACCGACATGGTGCAGGCGCTCCGAAAGCATTTCATGGACGACGACGACCGCATCCGCTTCACCGTCGGCCGCTTCGTCGTCGAGCCGAATGCGATGGCGGTGATCCCGGGCAAGGTGACCTTCACCATCGACTTCCGTCACCCCGAGGAGAAGGTCCTGATCGAGCTCGGCGACGGCGTCGAGCCGCTGGTCCAGTCGCTAAAGGGCCCCTGCCAGGTGAAGGTGACCCAGTTCATGCGCTCGCAGCCGGTGCCGTTCACCGGACTCCTGCCGGAGCTGATCCAGTCGGCAGCCGATAGGCTCGGCCTCTCCTCGATGCCGATCCTCTCCGGCGCCGGGCACGACTCGATCTACCTCGCCAAGGTCTGTCCGACCGCGATGATCTTCGTGCCCTGCGAGAAGGGCATCAGCCACAACGAGGTCGAGAACGCGAAGAAAGAGGACCTCGCCGCCGGCTGCGATGT
>CAZZLX010000260.1:0-5883 GCA_964655235.1 uncultured Rhizobium sp. | reverse complement strand
AGCGAGTGGGAGGGCGAGCTCTTCACCAAGCCCGACATGATCGACCGCAACCGCAACCTCGCGACCGAAGGCGCCGGCAAGGAGAAGGGCTCGTTCCGCGCGCTCCAGAAGCCCGGCACCTACTGGGAGTACAACGACGTCCGCGTCAACCGGCTGTCGCTGTCCTTGCTGCGCGTGCTCAAGCGCGCAGTGCCGGAGGTGGCGAAAGAGCGGATCATGGATCCGATCGGCGCCAGCGACACCTGGGAGTGGCACGGCTACCGCACCTCGGTCGTCGAGGAGTCGGGCAAAAAGATCACCTCGGTCTCCGGCGGCGGTCACTGGGGCGGCGGCCTGTTCATCCCGACCCGCGACCATGCGCGCGTCGGCCTGCTCTGCGCGCGCAACGGCGCCTGGGGCGACAAGCGCATTCTCTCCGAAGACTGGATCCGCGCCTGCGAGACGCCGTCGAAGCAGCATGCTGGCTACGGCCTGCTGTTCTGGCTCAACGCCGCCGGCACCCAGGCGCCGAGCACGCCCAAGTCCAACGTCTTCATGCTGGGCGCCGGGTCGAACATCGTCTGGATCGACCGCGACCACGACCTCGTCGCCGTGGTCCGCTGGATCGGCAAGGACGCGTTCGATAGCTTCGCCAAGCGCGTGCTGGCGGCGCTTCGCTGACGGCGATCCCATGACTGCCTGGGCCGCGATCGGCGCCGCCCATCTCGACCGCATCGCCCGCGCGCTGGGGCCGGTCGCGCTGGGGAGCTCAAATCCGGCCCGGGTCCGAGCCTCGCCCGGCGGCGTCGCCCGCAACGTCGCCGAGAATCTGGCGCGGCTCGGAAGCGAGGTACGGCTGATCAGCCGCGTCGGCGACGACGAGGCCGGCCGCCTCGTGCTGGCCGCGACCCGAGCGGCCGGGGTCGACGTGTCAGAGAGCGAGATCGTCGCCGGCGCCGCGACCGCCGGCTACACGGCGCTTCTCGATCCGGCCGGCGGCCTGGTCGTCGCCTTCGCCGACATGGCGATCTACGACGGATTCGACGGCGCATGGGCGGCCGAGGCAGCGGACGGCGTGCCACACTGGTTCGTCGATGCCAACCTGCCGGCCCGGGCCCTCGTCGATCTGGCGGCCGGGAAGCCTCCCGGCACTTTCCTCGCTGCCGATGCCGTGTCAGTCGCGAAGTCCGAGCGACTTCGAGCAGTCTTTCCGGCGCTCGACCTGATCTTCGCCAACCGCGACGAGGCGCGCGCATTGGCAGCCACCGGCGACCTGACCGAGGCTGCAGGACGCCTTCGCTCGGCCGGCGCCGGGGCCGTGATCATCACGCTCGGCGCCGACGGGGCACTAGTCGCCGATGCGTCGGGCTGCACCCGACTTCCGCCCGAAGCGGCGACGGTCCGCGACGTCACCGGCGCCGGCGATGCGCTGATCGGTGCCACTCTTGACGGCCTCGCGCGCGGCCGGCCGCTTCTGGATGCAACTCGTCTCGGGGTCGTTGCGGCGACATTGACGCTCGGCTACGAAGGGGCCGTCGGCGCGCCGCCGACTAAACGATAGATCCCCGGCCGATCTCATAGGAGGAATCTTGGCTCGCGACCAGCTGCTAGCGCTGATCGACCTCGCCGAAGGCCGCGGTCTCGAGATCGGGGCGCTGACGAAGCCGATCGTGACCCGGTCTATGGGACGCATCGAGTACATCGATCGGGCCTCGACCGAGGACCTGCGGCGCTGGTACGCCAACCAGGGGCATGTCGATCCGGCCGAACTGGTCGAGGTCGACCATGTCTGGGGTACCCAGACACTGCTCGACTGCGTCGGCGGCCAACGCGTCTTCAACTATCTCGTCGCCAGCCACGTTATCGAGCACGTACCGGACCTTTTCGGATGGCTCGGAGAGATCGCCTCGGTCCTGTCCGACGGCGGCATCGCCTCCTTCGCGGTTCCCGACAAGCGCTTCACCTACGACGTCCGCCGACGCACGAGTTCGGAGAGCGAGCTCGTCGATGCCTATGTGCGCAAACTTCGCCGGCCCGACCCCAGGCAGATCTTCGACCATTTCATCGGCTTCACGAACCCGGACGGCACGCCCTCCCAGCACGACCCGCGCGCCCTCATGGAGGATTGCCGGCGCGTGCTCGCCGAGGGCACCTACATCGACAGCCATTGCTGGGTGTTCACGCCACGGACCTTCGTCGAGGCGCTCGACCTCGGAAGCCGCCTCGGCCTCCTGCCGTTCGAGATCGGTGCGATCTTTCCGACCACGCCCCCGTCGAACGAGTTCTTCGTTTCCTTGCGTCGACTTCCCGAGGCTTTGACGACCGAGCAGCAGCGGGCCGCCTTCGTCGCCAGCCGCGACCGCGTAGACCTTCCGGCCGAGGACACGGAATCCGAGGTCGAGGGGCTGAAGCAACGACTGGCCGCGGCGGAGAGCGAGCTCGCAGCCCTTCGCGGCTCCACCAGCTGGCGGATCACCGCGCCGCTGAGACGGGCGATCTCGCTGTTGCGCCGGAGCGGATGAGTCAGGCCGGCTTCGACAGGACGCAGAGCGTCAAGCCGAGACAGTGACCCGGCTCGATAACAACCTCGGTCCCGTCGACGAAAGCCTCCAGGTTGAAGCCGAGCTTGCTCGCCCAGAGCTGGATCACGCTGCGCTCGATGAAGACGTTCAGCGGTGCCTCGTCGAGGCCCT
Source organism: uncultured Rhizobium sp. (assembly GCA_964655235.1). Classification (GTDB taxonomy): domain Bacteria; phylum Pseudomonadota; class Alphaproteobacteria; order SHVZ01; family SHVZ01; genus SHVZ01. Next base: position 3,211 of record CAZZLX010000260.1, on the reverse strand, counting down.
TGGAATCGACCAGCGTGGAATCGAAGGTGGCCCAATGTCCGGGTGCCGCAAACTCCAGGAACGAGAAGGCGACTTTGCCGCCGGGCTTCAGCACGCGCCTCGCCTCTTCGAGATACCAGTAGCTCTGCTCGTGCAGCAGATGCGTCAGCACCGAGAAGAAGCAGACGAAGTCCGCCTGCCCGTCCTTCTCCGGGATGCCGATATGGTCGATGGTCTCGAAGCGCCAGTCGGGCCGGTTGGTGATCTGGCGCGCATAAGCGACAAGATCGCCCACGAGATCGAATCCCAGATAGCGACCGGTCAGGTACTGCGACAGCGGCCGGGCGAGGCGGCCAGAGCCGCAGCCGACGTCGATCAGGTAGTGCTCGGGTTTCAGGCCGTAGCGCTGCAGGAGCATCAGCTCGATGCGGCCGATGATGTCGAAGGCGCCGCCGATCGCCATCTCCATCCTCTCGGTATGCGGCGCGCGCGCTTTCCAGTGCTCGACCCAGGATTCGTATTTTTGCTTGAGGTCCAGCTTCGCTATGGGCTCGACCGCGGCCACGGCGGCCGGCGGAACCGGCCGGGGCTCTGCCGGGCAATCGCGGAGATGGGTTCCGAGCCAGCGCTTCAGCATGACAGTATGGGCCAATTTTTGGGGGATTGCGGGGGAGGGCCGACGCCGCTAGGTGAGTAGCGGTTCGGGAACCGACGGTTCATGACAAATTCGGGGACAGCTGTGATTAGTTGGAGATCCGTGGCGTGAGGGCCGCGGATCCGGCGATCGTCCACGTGCGGCCGGAGGTGCGAGAGGCACTCGCCTACGGGCGCCCCGTCGTCGCGCTCGAATCGACGATCATCGCGCACGGCCTGCCGCATCCGGAGAACCTGGCGCTGGCGGGCGAGCTGGAGGCGATCGTCCGTGCCGAGGGTGCTGTCCCGGCGACGGTCGCGCTGATCGGCGGGCGCATCCGCGTCGGCCTCGACGAGGCGCAGCTCGAAAGCTTGGCGACATCGCGTGACGTCACCAAGGTCTCGCGGCGCGACATGGCGGCGGTGCTTGCCTCGGGCGGCCTCGGCGCGACCACCGTCGCCGGCACGATGATCGCGGCCCGCCTTGCCGGCATTCCGGTCTTCGCCACCGGCGGGATCGGCGGCGTCCATCGCGGTGCCGAGACAAGCTTCGACATCTCCGCCGATCTCGACGAGCTGGCGCAGACGCAGGTGCTGGTCGTCACCGCCGGCGCCAAGGCGATCCTCGATCTGCCGAAGACGCTGGAGGTGCTGGAGACCCGAGGCGTGCCGGTGGTCGGCTTCGGCACCGATACCTTCCCCGCCTTCTGGTGCAGGTCGAGCGGGCTTCGCCTGCCCCTCAGGGTGGACTCGGCCGAGGCCGTCGCCCGCGCCTTCGATCTCCATCGCCGGCTCGGGCTCCCGTCCGGCTTCGTCGTCGCCAATCCGATCCCGGAGGCGGATGCGCTCGATCGCGATGTGATCGAAAGGGCCATCTCCGCCGCCCTCGCCGATGCGGATGCCGCCGGCATCTCCGGCAAGGACGTGACGCCCTACCTGCTGAAGCGGATCGTCGACGCGACATCAGGCTCGAGCCTTCGCGCCAACTTGGGCCTGGTCCGCAACAACGCGCGCCTGGCGGCGCGCATCGCCATGGCATTGACGAGGCTCTGATGCGCGAGATCTTCCGGCGGCTCTCCCCGGCCGCGCCCTACTTCCCCGACCAGCTGGTCAGCATCCAGTCGGGGCCGGACAGCATGATCCGCCATGTCTGGCAGACGGCCGCCGTCTGCCTGGTCAAGGATTCGCCGAGGCCGCTCCGCATTCTCGAGATCGGTTCCTGGGCCGGGCACTCGACGCTGACCTGGGCCGAGGCCGTCGGCAAGTTCGAGCGCAAGGGCTCGATCCTCTGCGTCGATCCGTGGGGCCGATATCTTGCCGCCGGCGACGTGAAGGGCGGCGGCGCCTACCAGGCGATGGATGCGGCGACCGATCTCGACCTGATCTATACGCTCTTCCTCCACAACATCGGATTCGCCGACCCGGCTGCCCGCGTCGACCACATCCGCGGCCGCTTCGACGACGTGGCCCCCTATCTCGGCGACGGCCAGTTCGACGTCGTCTACATCGACGGCTCGCACTACTACGCCGACGTGGTCCACGACATCGCGCAGGCGAAAAGGCTGGTCCGAGACGGTGGCCTTGTCTGCGGCGACGACCTGGAGCACCAGCTCGCCGACGTCGATCCCGGCTTCGTCAAGGCCAACATCGCCAAGGACTACGCGAGGGACCCGAAGGGCCGCGGAATGCATCCGGGCGTCACGCTCGCAGTGGCCGAAGCCTTCGGCAGGGTCGCGGACTACTCGGGTTTCTGGATCATGCGGCGCGAGGGAGAGCGCTTCGCCGAGGTCGGGCTGCACCAGGCCCAGGTCTTCATCCCGAACCATCTCCGGGACGAGGACAAGCATGCCGTCTTTGCCTGGATGAAGCAGAGCGGCCTTTTCGGCTGACATTCCGCGGGAAATCCTGGCTTTCGTTGACGGAAGCGGACCCCTCCCCCTAACCTTGGCGGCGGAATTCCTCGCGAAAGGCGCCTTGAGATGAAGACCTCGCCCGTCAAGCCGGCCGATCTGGCCCAATCCGTGCTCGCCGTGCCGCCGCTGGCGCGCCTGCCGGACCTCTCCCTCGACCGGGTCGCCAACGCCAAGCTGATCAGGCACATCGAGGCTGGCGGCATCCGCACGATGATGTATGGCGGCAATGCCAACTTTTATCACGTGGGCGCCTACGAGCTCGCCGGCATCCTCGACTTCCTCGCCGAGACCGCGGGCGAGAACACCTGGATGATCCCGTCGATCGGCCCCGACTACGGCAAGATGATCGACCAGGTCGACATCATGCGCAGCCGCGCCTTCCCGACCGCGATGGTCCTGCCGCAGTTCGCACCGATCTCGATCGAGGGCACCGCCGCCGGGCTTCGCCGCGTCGCCGACCGCTTCGGCCGTCCGCTGATCCTCTACATCAAGGACGAAGGCCGCGTGACCGCCGACGGCGTCCAGAGACTGTTCGAGGACGGCGTGCTCTGCGGCGTGAAATACGCGATCCCGCGCGCCAATCCGGCCGAGGACACGCTGCTGAAGGACCTCGTCGCCCGCATCGGCAACGACCGCATCGTCAGCGGGATGGGCGAGCGGCCCGCCGTCGCGCACCTGAAGACCTT
>CAZZLX010000259.1:0-5887 GCA_964655235.1 uncultured Rhizobium sp. | reverse complement strand
GGGGACTGGCGTCGTGCTCAACAACGCGATGCAGAATTTCGACCCGCGCCCCGACCAGGCGAACTGCATCAAGCCGGGCAAGATGCCGATCTTCGCCGCGCCCTCGATGGTCGCCGAGAAGGACGGCCGCGCCGTCTTCGCCGGCTGCGGCTCGGGCGGCTACCGCATCACCACCGGCGTCCTCCACGCCTTCCTGCACGCGACCGATTTCGGCATGGGCCCGCAGGCTGCGGTCGACGCGCCGCGCATCCACTGCCAGGGCCAGGAGACCTTCGTCGACGCCCGCGTGCCCAAGGAGGTGCGCGACGGCCTCGCCGCCATGGGACACAAGGTCGTGGTCCAGGCGGAGTCGCCTGGCCTCAATGCCTTCGCCCGCGTCAACGCCATCACCGTCGATAAGGACGGCACCATGCGCGCCGGCACCGGCCCCGCCTGGGCTACGGCGGCGGCGGCGTGTTGATGCGAGCGCTCCTACAAACCCTCTCTTTGGGGGAGAGGGTGCGAGGCGAAGCCGAGCGGGTGAGGGGAAGCCTCTCAACCTTGCTCTGCGTCGACGCAGAGGCTCGCGGCAGCCGCTTCCCCTCACCCGCTCGCTGGCGCTCACCCCCTCTCCCCCAAGGAGAGGATTTATGAAAGCAGGTTCGGTAACGCTCAGTCGGGAACCCATTAGCGGCCGCAAGGGTGCCGTCGCCTGCGGACACCCCGAGGCGGCGGAAATCGGGCTGGATGCGATCCGGCGCGGCGGCAATGCGGTGGATGCGGCGATCGCCGGGGCCTTCGCCTCCTTCGTCGTCGAGCCGCAGATGTGCGGCATCGGCGGGCATGGGCGGATGTCGGTCTACCTGGCTGAAAGGAAACAGGCGGTCGGCATCGACCATTTCATCCGCGCGCCCAAGGCGGCAACGCCAGAGATGTACTCGGCCGCACTGACCCGCTGGCGCAATGCCGGCTGGGGCGGGGTCGAGGGCGCGATCAACACCAAAGGGCACCTCTCGGTCGGCATTCCCGGCACCATCGCCGGTCTCTGGGAAGCGCATCGACTCTTCGCCAGGTTGCCTTGGCGCTCGCTGGTCGGCCCGGCGATCGAGTTGGCCCGGGCCGGCATCGCCGCCGACAACCGCCTGACGGTCTCCATCGCCGGGCGCACCGGCGAGATCCGCCAATATTCCGAGGCGGCGAAGCTGCTGCTGCCCGACAACGCGCCGCCACGGCCGGCCAATGCCGGTGGCGTGATCCACCGCTTCGACTTCTCGGACATGGCGAAGACACTGGAGGCCATCGCCGAGAAGGGCGCCGCCGGCTTCTATGACGGCCCGCTGGCCCAGGCGATCGATGCCGAGATGAAGCGGGCGGGCGGGCTGCTGACCGCCGAGGACCTCGCCGGCTACAGACCCGATACCTTCGAGCAGCCTTGGTACGACTATCGCGGCCGGGGCTACGTCACCTGCGGCGACCTGATCTTCACCGAGGCGCTCAACATCCTGGAGCGCTTCGACCTCGCCGGCCTCGGCCAGGGGACCGCGGAGTCGCTCCACCTGATCATCGAGGCGATCGCCCAGTCCTTCGCCGACAATTTCGCGCATCCCGCGGCACCGGGAGTCGCCGCTGGAGGGGCTGGCGAGCAAGGCCTTCGCTGCCATCCAGGCCGCCCGCATCCGGACCGACCGAGCCCAGGGCCGGTACGAGCCGGGCGACCCGTGGCCGCATCAGGGACCGACGCCCTCGGTCCCGCCGCCACCCTTCGAGGGCACGACCCAGGTCGCGACGGCCGATGGCGACGGCAACATGGCGAGCCTGATCACCAGCCTCGGCAGCGCCTTCGGCTCCCTGGTCCTGATCCCCGGCACCGGGGTCTTCCTCGGCAACGCCATGCAATGGTTCGACCCGACGCCGGGCCGCGCCAACTCGGTCGGGCCGGGACGCATGCCGCTCTATGCCGCACCGGTCGGGATCTTCCGTGAAGGCGGTCAGGCGATCGGCGCCATCGCCGGTTCCGGCGGCTACCGGATCCCGACGGCAATCCTATTTTTTTGCATTAATTATCTTGATTATCGAATTGATCCACAACGATCAATTGACACCCCTCGACTTCACACCGAGGGCGGCGAGGTCGAGATCGACAACCGCATCGACCCGGCCGTGGTCGAGCGGCTGAAGGCCCTCGGCCATCGCCTCCGCGCGGTGGACGGCACCGGCCTGCCGACCTCCTTCGGCCGCCCCTCCGCCGTCTGGCGTGCCGCCGATGGCAGCCTGACCCCCGCCGCCGATGCCCGCTCCGGCGGCGTCGCCGCCTTCTGACCGATGCCTGTCGCTTTGCGGCATATCGAGACGACCGCCGCGACGTGAGATGAGACGCTCCACCTAGAGGAAACGAGATGTCCCTTCCCGCCAAAGCTAAGTACGTCGTCATCGGTGCCGGCGTTCACGGCCTTTCGACCGCCTACCACCTCGCCTGCGAGCTCGAAGCCAAGGGCAAGGGCTCGGGCAAGGACATCGTGATCCTCGACAAGGTCGGCATCGCCGCCGGCGCCTCCGGCATCGCCTGCGGGGTCATCCGCAACAACTACTTCCAGCCGGCGATGCGCGAGCTGATGGCCGAGTGCGTCTCAGTCTGGGAGTCGGACCCGAAGGCCTTCTCCTACCATCCGGTCGGCTACATGCAGATCTCTCCTGAAGTGATGCATGAGAACGTCGGGCAGATCGCCAAGCAGCAGAAAGACATCGGCTACGACTCTGTTTTCATTGAGGGTGAGGCCGACTGCACCAAGTACATGAAGGGCCTGTTCGACGACTGGCAGGCCAAGGGCATCACCTCGGTCCTGCACGAGAAGAAGGGCGGCTACGCCAACAACCGGGCGTCGATGTACGGCCTCGCCAAGAAGGCGGAGTCGAAGGGCGTGCAGATCATCGCCCCGACCAAGGTCACGGGCTTCAAGTTCGGATCGAGCTCGAAGGCCGTCTCGGCGGTCGAGACCGACCGCGGCACGATCGAGTGCGACTTCGTCGTGGTCGGCGTCGGCCCCTGGATCAACCAGGTCTGGAGGATGCTGGACCTGCCCAAGACCGTCGACATCAAGGGCCGCGACGGCAAGGTTCACAAGGGCGTCGGCATGTGGACCTACTGGTGCCTGGAGGAAGGCACTCTCGGCGTCGATCCCAAGTACGGCCTCATGAACGACGGCAAGATGGGTCCGGTCATGCACGTCGACACCGACGCGCCGCTCCACTCCGACGAGGACGGCTCCCTCATCACCGACAAGCTCTGGGGCATCTATTACAAGCCCGACTTCAACTTCAACGGCATCCAGGGCGGCGCTATGCCGTACAAGGTCGAGACGCCGGTAGACGAGGTGAAGATCGACCCCTACGGCCCTGATTCACCTGAATTTATTGTCAACGCCAACTTCGCGCATATGTTCACCTCGGCGCTCGCTTTCTGCCAGAAGCGCTACTCGGGCCAGGCGCACAAGTGGAAGCACGAGCCGTCGGGAGGCCTCGGCTGCTTCACCCCCGACAGCTTCCCGGTCTTCGACGTCTTCCGCGACAATGTCTATGTGCTGGCCGACTCCAACCACGGCTACAAGATGATTGCGGTCGGCAAGCTCGCCGCCGGCGAGATCGTCGGCGGCACCAAAAGCAAGCTGCTCGAGCCGTTCCGGATCTCGCGCTTCCCCGAAGGCAAGCTGCACCCGGTCTCCAACAGCCCGTTCCCCTGGAGCTGACCCGATGCCCGCGCCGATGGACTTCATCCACAAGCTCAAGTTCGACGACCTTCCGGCGAAGGTGGTCGAGCAGGCCAAGCTCTGTCTCGTGGACCTTATCGGCGCGGCCGCCGCCGGCAGCGAGACCGCCATGTCGCGGATCATCCGCGACCACGCTGTCGAGACCTTCGGGGCGGGCAAGAACGCCGTCCGCCTGATGCTGGACGGCCGCAAAGTCGGCCCCGCCGGCGCCGCCATGGCCGGCGGCATCACCATCGACGCCTTCGACTCCCATGACGGCCACGTGCTGACCAAGGGCCATGCCGGTGTGGCGATCCTGCCCACCCTGCTGGCCCTGGCCGACCCGCTGAAGAAGGTCTCCGGGCGCGAGTTCCTGACGAGCCTGGTCATCGGCTACGAGATCGCGATCCGGGCCGGCATCGCCACCCACCGGACGGCGAAGGATTATCACACCTCCGGATCCTGGAATTCGCTGGGCGCCGCCGCGGTCATGGCGCGCTGGATGAAGCTCTCGCCGGCGCTCACCCGCGAGGCCCTGGGCATCGCCGAGTACCATGGCCCTCGCAGCCAGATGATGCGCTGCATCGACTTCCCGACCATGGTGAAGGACGGCTCCGGCTGGGGCGCCATGGCCGGCGTCAGCGCGGCGCTGCTGGCCAAGGCCGGCTTCACCGGCGCCCCGGCGCTGGTCTGGGAAGGCGATGACGTCGCCGATCTCTGGCGCGACCTCGGCAAGCGCTGGCGGATCATGGAGATGTACTTCAAGCCCTACCCGGTCTGCCGCTGGGCCCAGCCACCGATCACGGCGAGCCTCGGCCTGCTCAAGAAGCACGGGATCAAGGGCGACGACGTGGCCCAGATCGAGGTCTCGACCTTCCACAACGCCGTGCGGCTAGCGACCCGGACGCCCAAGTCCACCGAGGAGGCGCAGTACAGCCTCCCCTTCCCGGTCGCCGCGGCGATCGTCCATGGCAAGGTCACGGCGAGAGAAGTTGACGGGAAAGGGCTGACCGACCCGCGCGTGCTCAAGCTCGCCCGCGGCATGAAGCTGACCGAGGACCTGTCGCTGACCGCCGAGTTCCCGGCCCGGCGGATCGCGCGCGTCAGCCTGACCACGAAGGACGGGCGCGTGCTCCGTTCGGAGCTCACCGAGGCGCTGGGCGATCCTGAGCGGCCGCTCGGCGCCGACGGCATCGTCGCCAAGTACCGCCAGACCGCCGAGGTGGTGCTCGGAAAGGCCCGCACCGAGAAGGTCCTGGCCGAGGCGATGGCGATGGACCGGCCGAAGGCCGATGCCCGCGCGCTCGTCGACCTGGTCCTGACCCCGGTCAGGCGGCAGAAGTCAGCGACGCCGACACGCAGGTCCGCCGGCCAAGCGCTCGCATTCGCCGCCGACGACTGAAATCCGCCGGAATGAGAGTGCCCCCTCTCCCGTCTCGCCGCGGGAGAGGGGTGAGATCAGGCTATTCGGCTGGTGCGCCCAGCTGCCGGTCGCCGGCGCCCTCGATCATCTTGTCGCGCTCGACCATCCAGCCCCGGAAGATTACCACCAGCCCGGCCATCACCAGGAGGGTGAAGATCATGATCATGATCGGCAGGAAGACTTCATGCATGTCCGACTCCCCAATTTCTCCGAGAAAAAGAGTCCTCGGGTCGGTCGCGACATGCATTGATCCAGGTCAATTCTGACGCCGGAAGGGCGTCAGGGTCGTCAGAACGGCGGCGAGTAGTCGGTCGGCCGAAGAACGCGCTCCGCGATTTCGCCGACCATCGGACCGGACGCGGCGCTCGTTTCCTTCTTGATGCGCTTCCATTCCTCGTCGGCCATGAAGGCCGCCCAGCAGGCCCTCATCCTCGCCTCGTCCGGCCAGGCGAGCAGGTACACGAACTCGGTCCGCGTCTCCGTCTTCGCTTCCCACATCGCCTTGATCTCGAAGCCGTAGCCCTTCATCAGGCGCGCCGCATGGTCGCGGAAGCGCGCGTGGAAGGCCGCCTTGTTATGCTCGAAGATCTCGTAGATGCGGAGCTGGTGGATCAACCGCCGGCGGCCTAGTTCACGTACCGGTGCCGGTGCTGAATTCGGCGCTCGCGGGGATCCGGACGCGGCACGGCCGAGAGCAGCGCCTTGGTGTAGCCGTGAACCGGGTCGTTGCAGACCTGCTCGG
>CAZZLX010000258.1:0-5899 GCA_964655235.1 uncultured Rhizobium sp. | reverse complement strand
CTCACCTCGCTCGGCGGCGTCTTCTACGCCTTCTATTACAACAACATGTATCCCGAGCAGATCTTCTCGATGGCGCGCTCGATCGAGATCATCCTGGCGCCGAACATCGGCGGCGTCGGCACGCTGTTCGGCCCCGTGCTCGGCGCCTTCGTGCTGACGCTGATGGGCGAGACCGCGACCTGGGTCCTGGAGACGCTGGGTTTCGCGCTGCCCGGCGCCAAGCAGGTGATCTACGGCTTCGCGCTCCTGATCATCGTCGTGCTCAGGCCGGAGGGCCTGTGGCCCTGGCTCGCGCGCCGCCTGGGGATCGGCCGCGATGGCTGATCCGCTCCTTTCCGTTTCCGGCCTGACCAAGAGCTTCCGCGGCCTGAAGGCGGTGTCCGACGTCTCGTTCACCGTTGGCAGCCAGGAGATCCTGGCGCTGATCGGGCCGAACGGCGCCGGCAAGACCACGTGCTTCAACCTGATCGCCGGCGCCATGGTGCCGGACGCGGGAAGCGTCGCCCTCGCCGGCCGGGATATCACCGGGCTCCGTGCCGATCAGGTCTGCCGCGCCGGCATCGGCCGCACCTTCCAGGTGGTGAAGCCGTTCCAGGGCCTGAGCGTCCTAGATAACGTCGCGGTCGGCGCGCTCAACGTCGCGAAGCATGTCGGCGAGGCCAAGGAACGCGCGCGTGCCGTGCTCGACCTGCTCGACCTCGGCCACAAGGCCGACGAGCCGGCGTCCGCGCTGACGCTCCCCGACCGCAAGCGGCTCGAGGTCGCCCGCGCGCTCGCCACGGGCCCGAAGCTGCTGCTGCTCGACGAGGTGATGGCGGGCCTGCGCCCGACCGAGTGCGACCGGCTGGTCGAGATCCTGTCCGGGCTCAACCGGCGGGAGGGGCTGACGATCCTCCTGATCGAGCACGTCATGCGCGCGGTCATGAAGCTGGCGCAGCGCATCGTCGTCCTGCATCACGGTGAGAAGATTGCCGAGGGTGCACCCGAGGCCGTGGTGCGCGATCCAGCTGTCCTCGAGGTCTATCTCGGCGAGGAGATGGCGTTGTGAGCCTGCTCGAGATCGAGAAGCTCGCCGTCCGCTACGGCGACGCCCAGGCGCTCGACGGCGTGGCGCTCAGCGTCGAGGAAGGCGAGATCTCGGCGATCGTCGGCGCCAACGGCGCCGGCAAGACCTCGCTGATCCGCGCGATCGCCGGCATCGTGCCGGTTTCCGGCGGACGCGTCGTCTATGACGGCAAGGACATCACCGGCTGGCCCAGCCACCGGATCGTCGATCTCGGTATCGGCCAAGTCGCCGAGGGCCGCCAGGTATTCCCGACGCTCTCGGTCGAGGAGAACCTGCGCATGGGCGGCTTCCTGCCGCGCGCGCGGGACAAGGCGAAGCCGACGCTGGCGCATGTCTACGAACTCTTCCCGCGGCTCGCCGAACGCCGAGGCCAGGCAGCGGGCACGCTCTCGGGCGGCGAGCAGCAGATGCTGGCGATCGGCCGCTGCCTGATGGGCCAGCCGGACCTGATCATGTTCGACGAACCCTCGCTGGGCCTGGCCCCCACGGTCGTCCAGGAGGTGTTCCGGACGATCCGACGCCTCAACGAGGAGGGCATCACGATCCTCCTGGTCGAGCAGAATGTTGCCCAGTCACTGAAACTCGCCGGCCACGCGACCGTTCTGGAACAGGGCCGGGTCACACTGACCGGCACCGGCGCCGATCTTCTCGCCGACGACCGGGTGAGGCAGGCCTATCTAGGGCTATAGGGCTATGCCCGGTGATGCATTGAGCCCGTCACCGTCCCACCATTAAGCTTGCCCCATGGCGACGACCTTCCTCGACCGCACGCTTGCCAATCTGACCTCCGTCTGGCGCGACCTCGCCGAGCGCACCGGCCTCGCCGAGCGGACGCTCCGCGACCCGGACATCGCCGGCGACGAGGCGGAGCTGCTCAAGGCGCAGTTCCGCGATTGCCTGGAAGCGAAGGGCGGTGAGGTCTCGGCGCGGGCGCGGTCGGCGTCGCTCGGCCGCACCTTCCTGACGCTGTCGCCGGAAGGCGCCCGCCGCTTCCTCAAGATCCTGGCCTCCGACTTCGCGCTCGATGCGGAGGCTCTCGTGAAGGCGGCCGGCGACTATCGCGTCGCGGTCGGCACACCCGGTGCCGTCAAGGCCGAACGGAAGCTGCGCGCCGCGACGGTGGCGCCGCGTGTGAAGCTGCTGACCCAGTTCACCAGCCTTCCCGACGGGATCAAGTTCCTGGTCGACATGCGCGCCAAGCTTCTCGACATCGTCGGCGACGACGCCGACCTCGCGAGCCTGGACGAGGACATGCGCCAGATGCTGGCGGCGTGGTTCGACATTGGCTTCCTCGAGCTCAGGCGCATCACCTGGGACTCGCCGGCATCCCTGCTCGAGAAGCTCGCCGCGTACGAGGCCGTGCATCGCGTGCGCTCCTGGGCGGACCTCAAGAACCGGCTCGACGCCGACCGCCGCTGCTACGCCTTCTTCCACCCGCGCATGCCGACCGAGCCGCTGATCTTCGTCGAGGTGGCGCTGGTCAAGGGCATCGCCGACAACGTGCAACGCCTGCTCGACCCGGCGGCGCCGCAGGAAGATCCGCGCGACGCCGACACCGCGATCTTCTATTCGATCTCGAACACGCAGGAAGGGCTTCGCGGCATCGGCTTCGGCAACTTCCTGATCAAGCAGGTGGCCGACGACCTGGCGAAGCAGTTCCCGCGGCTCGCGGCCTTCTCGACCCTGTCGCCGATCCCGGGTTTCCGCCGCTGGCTCGGGCGCCTGAAACAGGACGAACTCGCGGCGCTGCTGCCGGAGGAGGAGCGGGCGCCACTCGATGCGCGAGGTGACTGGCGGCTCCTGCTCGAGCAGCCCTGGGTGGGCGACCCGGAGCTCAATCCCGCGCTCAGGCCGGCGCTGATGCGCCTCGGTGCCGTCTATCTCTTCGCCGAGAAGCGCGACGGCAAGCCGGTCGACCCCGTGGCGCGCTTCCACCTCGGCAACGGCGCCCGCATCGAGCGGATCAACTGGCTCGGCGACACCTCGACCAAGGGCATGAAGGAATCGGCCGGGCTGATGGTGAACTACCTCTACCGCCTCGACGAGATCGAGGCGAACCACGAGGCCTTCGCCTCCGGCGGCCCGATCGCGGCATCGAGCCAAGTGAAGAGGCTGGCGTCCGGCAGCCCGGCCGTGAAGGCGCGCGGCGCCGCAGCCTAGAGGCCGAGGTAGCCTTTGATGTCCTTGGCGAAGTAGGTCAGCACGAAGTCGGCACCGGCACGCTTGAAGGCGGTCAGCGACTCCAGCACCACGGTCTTCTCGTCGATCGCGCCGGCCTTGGCCGCGAACTTGATCATCGCGTACTCGCCGCTCACCTGGTAGGCGCCGATCGGCAGCAGCGTCTGCGCGCGAAGCCTCTGGATCACGTCGAGATAGAAGAGGCCGGGCTTCACCATCAGCGCATCGGCGCCCTCGGCCTCGTCGAGCGCGGATTCGAGCAGGGCCGCGCGCGCGTTCGCGGGATCGGCCTGGTAGGTCTTGCGGTCGCCGTTGAGACGCACGCCCGAGGCCTCGCGGAACGGACCGTAGAGGCCGGATGCGAACTTGGAGGAGTAGGAGAGGATCGGCACTTGGGAGAAGCCGGCGGCATCCACCGCCTCACGCATCGCCGCGACCATGCCGTCCATCATTGCCGACGGCGCCAGCACGTCGACGCCGGCCTTGCACGCGGTCACCGACTGCTTCGCCAGGTTCTCCAGCGTCATGTCGTTGTGGACGTGGCCGTCCTCGTGCAGCACGCCGCAATGGCCGTGGTCGGTGTACTCGCAGAAGCAGATGTCGGCCATGATCGTCATGTCCGGTGCATGCTTCTTGGCCTTCGACACCATGCGGTAGACGAGGCCCTTGTCGGCCCAGGCGTCGCTGCCGACAGAGTCCTTGTGGCGGGACACGCCGAACAGGATCACCGACTTGATGCCGGCGGCCTTTGCCGCGTCGAGCTCCTCCTCGAAGCTCGCCTCCGGATGGCGGTCGACGCCGGGCATCGAGGCGATCGGCACCTTCTTGTCCAACCCTTCCTCGATGAAGATCGGATAGATCAGGTCGTCGAGGTGGATCCGGGTCTCGCGCATGAGGTCGCGGAGCGCCGGCGAGTTGCGGAGCCGGCGAAGGCGGCGGGTGGGCTGGATCATCGAGCGGGAACTCCGACGGGGACGGTCAGATGACGGGCCTGAGCTTCGCACGATCGGCGTCGATCGGCACATGCGGCGGAATGTGCAGCGGCTGGCCGGAGAGGCTCACCTGCTGGAACGCGTCGCCGACGCGGCGCATCAGCCAGTAGCCGCCATAGGCCGAGACCTGGCCGAAAGCCTCGGCGACGGCGACGGTGACGCCGGGGTGATAGCCCTGGCCGGACTTCGGATCCACCAGCCAGTCGGCGCCGGTCTGGGCCCGGGCGAAATCGGCGTCGACCTCGTGCAGCTGGTGCTCGAGGTCGTCGCCGGAAACGATGCCGCCGCGGCGGACCAGGCGCCTGGCCTCGGCGACGTCGCGGCGGACGGCCTCCATGCGGTGGTCGCCGTCGATGTAGACGAGATCGAAGGACTCGGAGGCGAGCCCGGTCAGCACGCGCGCGGAATCGCCCTTGATCCGGATCACCCGGCCATTGCCGCCGGCGCGGGCGACGTTGTAGTCGAACAGTGCCTCGGCGACGCCGGCACGCGCGGCGACGTCCATCGCCAGGCCAACGTCCTCCGCCGGCAGGGGACCGGCGGCGTGGGCGGCGCGCTCCGGTGTGACTTCGAGATAAGGCTCCCACAGGTCGCAGCACCAGACCTCGCCCTTGCCCTCGGCGTAGTGGTCGAGCGCATCCAGCCAGGTCAGCGCCGAGGCCCCGACCCACGAGCCGATCTCTAGAATTCGGAGCGCCTGGCCGCGCCGGATCTGCGAGAGGAGGTGCACGGTCGCCTGCATGTAGATGTAGCGCTCGGCCGAGCTCTGGATGCCGAACAGGCCCGGTGGAAAGTACGGCTTCCCGCCCGCCAGCGCATGCAGGACGCGATCGAGCGACATCGGCGTGCTTAGGCCGCCGACGCTTGCGACTTGAACAGCGCGTCGAGCGACTTCTCGACGTAGTCGCGGTCGAGGTCGCGGGTGATGAACACTAGGCGCGAACGTCTGTCGTCGCCCGGCGGCCAAGCCTGCAGCGTCGCCGGTGGGTGGAACAGATGCTGGACGCCGTGGACGACGATCGGCTTCTCGGATTCGGTGACGTTGAGGATGCCCTTCACCCGCAGCAGGTTCGGCCCGTGGGTCTGGGCGAAGAGGTCGAGCGCCTCGGCGATCTCGGCCCAGGCGAACGGCTTCTCGAACGACAGGCAGAAAGCGCGGATGCGGTCGTCGTGCCGGTTGCGGTCGAGATGATCGTGGTTATGCTCGTGATGATGATCATGGTCGTGATCGTGCTCATGATCATGGTCGTGGTCGTGATGATGGTGATCGTGGCCGTGCTCGGCCGCATAGGCCTCTTCGTTCAGCCACTTGGGGACGTCCGCGGTCTTGGTCTTAGGATCGTAGAGACCGCAATCCATCAGCTTGCGCGGATCGATCTCGCCGAGCGTGGCGCGTTCGATCGGCGCCGCCGGGTTGAGGCTGCGAAGCCGCTTGAGCAGCGCCTCGACAGCCTTCGGGTCGGCGATGTCGGTCTTGGTCAGCACGATGCGGTCGGCGACCGCCGCCTGCTTGACCGGCTCCGGCTGGGCGTCGAGCTGGCTGTCGCCATGGACCGCGTCGACGGTCGTAACCACGCCGTCGAGACGGAAGCGCGCGGCGACCAGCGGATCGCTCATCAGCGTATGCAGGATCGGTGCCGGATCGGCGAGGCCGGTGGTCTCG
>CAZZLX010000257.1:0-5938 GCA_964655235.1 uncultured Rhizobium sp. | reverse complement strand
CTGCTTGTTGATGGTGCCAGCCAGCACCATCTCGACGATCTCCACCGTCGCCTTGTCGGTGACGCGCAGCCCGTCGATGAACTCGCTCTTGATCTTGAGCCGCTCCAGCATCTGGCCGATCTGCGGGCCGCCGCCGTGGACGACGATCGGGTTGATGCCGATCTGCTTCAGCAGCACGACATCGCGGGCGAAGATCTTCGCTATCTCGTTGTCGCCCATGGCATGGCCGCCATACTTCACCACGAAGGTCGAGCCGGCGTAGCGGCGCATGTACGGCAGCGCCTCGGAGAGCACCTTGGCCTTGGCGAGCATCTCGGCGTTGTCGGTCATGGCTTCTTCTGTCCGCTTGGGTACGGGGATTGGAGTGGCGGGCGAAATCTAACGGGAAGCCGCCAGCTTCGCCAGACGGGCGCGGAGCTCCGGCATGCCGGCGCCGGTCGTGGACGAGGTGACGACAATGTCGGGATGCGCCGCCGGGTGCTTCGCGAGTTCGGTCGCGACCTTCGCCGCGGTCGCTTGGAGGTCGGAGGCCTTCGGCTGGTCGCCCTTGGTCAGCACCACCTGGTAGGAGACGGCGCGCTCGTCGAGCCGCTTCATCAGGTCGCGGTCGCCGGCCTTGAGCCCGTGGCGGGCATCGACCAGCACCATCACGCGGGCCAGCGTCGGCCGGCCCGACAGATAGGCGTCGATCAGCTTCTCCCAGCGCTTGATGTCGGCCTTGGACGCCTCGGCATAGCCGTAGCCCGGCATGTCGACCAGCAGCAGGCGGTTGTCGAGATCGAAGAAGTTGAGCTGGCGCGTGCGGCCGGGCGTGTTGGAGACGCGCGCCAGCGCCGAGCGGTTGGTGAGCGCGTTGAGCAGGCTCGACTTGCCGACGTTGGAGCGCCCGGCGAAGGCGACCTCGGGCAGCGTGAAGGGAGGCAGCCCCTCCAGCCGCTCCGATCCCGCGACGAAGGTGCACTCCTTGGCGAAGAGGAGACGCCCCGCCTCTTCGTCGAGAGCGTCGACCTCGTTCGCGGGCGCGCTCATCTAGCTCACGTCGCCTTGACGCCCATCCGGCGCATGATCGCCCATTGCTGGGCCATCGAGAGCACGTTGTTCCAGGCCCAGTAGATGACGAGACCGGCCGGGAAGCTCGCCAGCATGAAGGTGAAGACCACCGGCAGGATCATGAACATCTTCGCCTGCACCGGGTCGGCCGGCTGCGGGTTCAGCTTCTGCTGGAACCACATGGTCACGCCCATGATCAGCGGCCAGATGCCGATCATCAGCATGTGCGGCGGATCCCAGGGGATCAGGCCGAACAGGTTGAAGATCGTCGTCGGATCCTGGGCCGAGAGGTCCTTGATCCAGCCGAAGAACGGCGCATGCCGCATCTCGATGGTGACGAACAGCACCTTGTAGAGCGCGAAGAACACCGGGATCTGTACGACGATCGGCAGGCAGCCGGCGGCCGGGTTCACCTTCTCGCGCTTGTAGAGCGCCATCAGCTCCTGGTTCATGCGCTGCTTGTCGTTCTCGAAGCGCTCGCGCAGCTTCATCATCTCGGGCTGCAGCGCCTTCATCTTGCTCATCGCCGTGTAAGACTTGTTGGCGAGCGGGAAGAACAGGCCCTTCACCAGCACGGTCAGCACCAGGATAGCGACGCCGAAGTTGCCGAGAACGCGCGCGAGCCAGTCGAGCACGAAGAAGATCGGACGCGTCAGGAAGTAGAACCAGCCCCAGTCGATCGCGAGATCGAAGCGGGTGATGCCGAGCTGCTCCTGGTAGCCGTCGAGGGTCGAGACTTCCTTGGCGCCGACGAAGATGCGGCTGACGGACTCGATCGCCTGGCCCTGGGCCAGCGGCTGGCCGCCACCGAGGATGTCGACCTGGTACTTGTCGGCCTTGCCGGACAGAGCGTGCGCGAAGCGGCCCTTGAAGGTGTCCTTCTGGTCGGGGATCGCCGCGACCATCCAGTACTTGTCGGTGAAGCCGATCCAGCCGCCGGTCGAGTTGACCTCGATGACGCCGCCCTTGGCGTCCTTCATGTCGGAGTAGTGGACTTCCTTGAGCTTGCCATCGAAGACGCCGTACCCGCCCTCGTGAAGGATGTAGTATCCCAGCGTGGGCGGCGTGTTGGTGCGCGTCACCAGCTCGTAGGGATGGAGCGTGACCGGCTCGCCGGGCGCGGTGCGCAGCACGCGCTGGGTCACCGTCACCATGTAGCGGTTGTCGACGGCGAAGCGCCGCTGGAAGGTGAAGCCCTGGCCGTTGTCCCAGGAGAGCGTGACCGGGGTTTCCGGCGTCAGCTTGTCCTTGTCGGCGGTCCAGACGGTCTGCGCGTCGGGCAGCTTGATCTCGGTGCCGGCGGCCGGCACCCAGCCCCAGTCGGCGAAATAGGGATCCGGCGCCGAGGCCGGCGAGAGCAGCACGATGTTGGGCGAGTTCGCATCGGTAGTCTCGCGATAGCCCTTGAGCACGACGTCGTCGAGACGGCCGCCCTTGAGCGCGATCGAGCCTTTGAGCGATGGCGTGTCGAGCGCGATCCGCGGGCTTTCGGCAAGAGCTCCCGGGCGATCGAGCGCGGCCGCCGGCGACGTGGCACCAGGAGGCTGCGGACCGGCCGCGGGGGTGGTGGCTGGAGCGGCGGTGCCGGGCGCCGCGGGCGCGATGGGCTTCGAGAGATCGGTCTGGGTCGCCTGCTGCGCCGCCTGCTCGCGCACCTTCGGCAGCTCGTAGAAGAACTGGAAGCCGAGCAGGATGGCGAGCGACAGCGCGATCGCGATTACCAGGTTCTTTTGGTCGCCCATCGTGTTTCCGATGCTGATGTCAGCGTGAGGTGCAGGTGCGCGGCGGCACCGGGTCGTAGCCGTCGCCGCCCCAGGGATGGCAGCGGCAGATCCGTTTGGCAGCGAGCCAGCTTCCGGCCAGCGGGCCGTGGGTCTCGATCGCCTCGATCGCGTAGGAGGAGCAGCTCGGCAGGAAGCGGCAATTGACGCCGAGCAGCGGCGAGACCAGCAGCTTGTAGGCGCGGACCGCGCCGGTGAGAGCGAGGCTTGCCGGGTCGCTCATCGTTTTTCGCCGAGGCGTTTCAGCGCGCGCGTCAGGTCGTCCTTCAGAAGCTCGAACGGACGATGGACGGTCTCGGATCGTGCGATCAGGACGTAGTCGTGGGCAGGCCTGCCCTCCGTCTTCAGCACTTCCTCGGCCGCGGCCTTCAGTCGTCGACGGGCACGGTTGCGCTGGACCGCCCCGCCGACCTTGCGGCTGGCGGTGAAGCCCACGCGCTGCTCGTCGGCGAGCGGCGAGGACGCGTCAACGCGCAGACGCGCCTGCAGGACCAGACCCGGCATCGCTGCCTTCCGTCCTGATGACGCGACCTGAAGGAATTCCGGCCGCCGCTTGAGCCGCCGGATCGCCATTGGCTTTGAACTGGCCTTTAGGCGGAGAGGCGCTTGCGGCCCTTGGCGCGGCGGGAATTCAGGACCTTGCGGCCGCCGACCGTCGCCATGCGGGACCGGAAGCCGTGCCGCCGCTTGCGGACGAGCACGCTCGGCTGATAGGTGCGCTTCACGAGAAAACTCCGTATGCCCGCTAGCCGGGCTGCACGCGAAAGACGCCCGCTGTATAGTGGCTAGGTCTGGTCAAGTCAACCAACGCGGTCCGGGCCGGGGGCGGTGAACCGGAAGCGGGGGCAAACGCGTAAAAGGGCCCGAAAGGGGGCCAGCGGTGGAGCTCCGCGATCTGAGAATTCTACCGCGTGGAACCGGCCTTTCCAGCCGGCTCCTGCTGCTGACCATCGTCTTCGTCATGCTGACGGAGGTGATGCTGTTCGTGCCCGCCATCGCACGATACAGACTGGTCTATCTAGAGCAGAAGCTGTCAGCCGCGCACCTGGCGGGACTGTCGCTCGACGCCACCCCCGACCGGATGGTGACGGCCCAGCTGACCTCGACCCTGCTGCGCCACGTCGGCGCCTACGCCGCCGGCCTCTACGGCGAGGGCAAGCTCACGCACAACCTGATGGTGCCGGAGATGCCCGCCGTCGACCGCGAGATCGACCTCCGCGACGACACGCCGCTCGAGCTGATCCGCGACGCCTTCGAGACCTTGATCCAGCGTCGCAACCGCATCCTCCGCGTGATCGGGGAGAGCCCCAAGGACGCCTCGGTCCTCGCCGTCGTCGTCCTCGACGAGATGCCGATGTGCGAGGAGATGTTCGACTACTCCAAGCGCATCCTCGGCCTCTCGGTCGTCATCGCACTGGCGACGGCGAGCGCGCTCTACTTCTCGCTCCAGTTCCTGCTGGTCCGCCCGATGCGCCGGCTGACCCAGCGCATGGTCGGTTTCCATCCCGAGGCGCCCGCGACCGACCCGCCGCCGAAGCGGCGCACCGACGAGCTAGGCCTCGCCGAGAGCCAGCTCACCGCGATGCAGGACGAGCTCCGCTACGCGTTCCGACAGCAGGCACGGCTCGCCGCGCTCGGCAGCGGCGTCTCCAAGCTCGGCCACGACCTCCGCAACATCCTCTCTTCCGTGCAGGTGCTGTCCGACCGGCTCGCGGATTCGACCGATCCCGAGGTGCAGCGGACGACGCCCAGGCTCGAGCGGGCCGTCGATCGCGCCGTGGCGCTGACCCAGTCGACGCTGGACTTCGCGACCGAGCGGCCGGCGGTGCGGCCGGCGCGCTTCGCGCTTTCCGAGCTGATCCAGGAGATCGCGCAAGACCAGATCATCGTCGGCGAGGAGGGCTTCCGCCTCGACTCCAAGCTCGCGGCCGACTTCCTGGTCGACGCCGACCGCAACCAGCTCTATCGCGTGCTCGGCAACCTGATCCG
Organism: uncultured Rhizobium sp.; assembly: GCA_964655235.1. Classification (GTDB taxonomy): domain Bacteria; phylum Pseudomonadota; class Alphaproteobacteria; order SHVZ01; family SHVZ01; genus SHVZ01. The sequence goes on along the minus strand of CAZZLX010000257.1, from coordinate 1,118 downwards.
CAATTCCCGCCTCGCCGGCGCGCGCTTGAGCGAGATCGCCGCGGTGTTGGGACCGGACGGCGTCTCGATCACGATCAAGGACGACGGGCCCGGCATCCCGGTCGGGGTGCGGCCGCGCCTGTTCCAGCCCTTCAATACGGGCCGCGCGGGCGGCACCGGCCTCGGCCTTGCGATCGCCCGCGACCTGGTGGAGGCCCATGGCGGCCGGCTGCGCCTGGTCGAAAGCGGTCCGGCGGGCACCATCTTCCGCATCGACCTTCCCTTCGCAGGTGCTACAACGACGGTGCACTGACACCTCGAACCTGAAGGACCGGTCCGTCGATGATCCCGCGCTACACACGCCAGGAAATGGCCCGGATCTGGGAGCCGGAGAACCGCTACAAGATCTGGCTCGAAATCGAGATCCTCGCCGCCGAGGCGATGGTCGAGCAGGGCATCGTGCCGAAGTCGGCGGTGGATGCGATCCGCGCGCGCGGCAAGGTCGATCCGGCCCGGGTCGACGAGATCGAGAGGACCACCAAGCACGACGTCATCGCGTTCCTGACCAACGTCGCCGAGCATGTCGGCGACGAAGCGCGCTTCCTGCATCAGGGCATGACGTCTTCGGACGTGCTCGACACCTGCCTTTCGGTGCAGCTGGTCCAGGCCGCCGACATCCTGATCGCCGACGTCGACAAGGTCTTGGCCGCGCTCAAGCGCCGCGCGCGCGAACACAAGCACACGATCACCATCGGCCGCAGCCACGGCATCCATGCCGAGCCGACTACGTTCGGCGTCAAGCTGCTCGGCCACTACGCCGAGTTCCAGCGCAACCGGCAGCGCCTGGTGCAGGCGCGGGCGGAGGTCGCTAGCTGCGCCATCTCCGGCTCGGTCGGCACCTTCGCCAACGTTGATCCGAAGGTGGAGGACTACGTCGCGAAGAAGCTGGGCCTGACGCCGGAGCCGGTTTCGACGCAGGTGATCCCGCGCGACCGCCACGCGGCGTATTTCGCGGCCCTGGCGGTGGTAGCGACCGGGATCGAGCGGCTGGCGACCGAGATCCGCCATCTGCAGCGGACCGAGGGGTCTTCCCGCCCCAGCGCAAGTGGTCGCGGCTTGAGCCTGGCCCGTCGATCCCC
>CAZZLX010000256.1:0-5940 GCA_964655235.1 uncultured Rhizobium sp. | reverse complement strand
GCGTCCATCTCGGCATGCCGGACGCCACGGGGCGCCAGGTGCCGCAGATGATCGGCGACTCGCACTTCACGGTCGAGGCCGATATCGCGATCAAGGCATTGGGATTCGATCCCGAGGATCTGCCCGTTTTGTTCGGCGAGCCGAAACTCGACGTGACCAAGTGGGGCACGATCAAGATCAACCACCGGACCATGGAGACGAGCCTGCCCGGCGTCTATGCCGCTGGCGACATCGTCCGCGGCGCCTCGCTCGTGGTCTGGGCAATCCGCGACGGCCGCGACGCCGCCGCCTCCATCCATCGCACCCTGAGCCAGCCGCAATCGGCTTCGCTCAAGCTCGCTTCGTGACGGTGACCGACATGACCGACATCATCTCCGTTCCTGAATCCGGCGAAGAGTTCGTTGCCGCCTTCAAGAAGAGCGCCGCTCATCTCGAGGCCGAAGGTCTCTACCGCGCCGAGGACGAGCACGATGCCTGCGGCGTCGGTTTCGTCGCCGCGATCGACGGCAAGCCGCGCCGCAGCGTGGTCGAAGGCGCGATCAACGCGCTGAAGGCGGTCTGGCACCGCGGTGCCGTCGACGCCGACGGCAAGACCGGCGACGGCGCCGGCATCCACATCCAGGTGCCGCAGGATTTCTTCAAGGCGCATATCGCTCATCTGGGCTACGAGCCCGACGACGGCGATCTCGCGGTCGGCCAGATCTTCCTGCCGCGCACCGACCTCGACGGCCAGGAGCGTTGCCGCTGCATCGTCGAGGAGGAAGTCCTCAGGCTCGGCTACACGATCTACGGCTGGCGTCAGGTGCCGGTGAACGTGTCGATCATCGGCGAGAAGGCGAACGCCACCCGCCCCGAGATCGAGCAGATCATCATCGGCAACGACCGCCGCGTGGCCGTCGAGGAACTCGAACGCGAGCTGTATCTCATCCGCCGTCGCATCGAGAAGGCGACCGTCGCCGCCAACATCACCGACTTCTACATCTGTTCGCTCTCGTCGCGCTCGCTGATCTACAAGGGCATGTTCCTCGCCGAACAGCTCTCGGCCTTCTATCCAGACCTGCTGGACCCGCGCTTCGTCTCGTCCTTCGCGATCTATCACCAGCGCTACTCGACCAACACCTTCCCGACCTGGCGTCTGGCCCAGCCGTTCCGCGTGCTCGCCCACAACGGCGAGATCAATACGCTGAAGGGCAACGTCAACTGGATGAAGAGCCACGAGGCGCGCCTTGCTTCGCCGGTGTTCGGGGACACGCTCACCGATCTCAAGCCGATCATCCAGCCGGGCGGCTCGGACTCGGCCGCGCTAGACAACGTCTTCGAGCTTCTGTGCCAAGGCGGCCGTTCGCTGCCGATGGTCAAGACGATGATGATCCCGGAGGCGTGGGCGCCGGACGCGCCGATGCCGAAGGCGCTGAAGGAGATGTATTCCTACGCCAACTCGGTGATGGAACCGTGGGACGGGCCGGCGGCGATCGCGGCCTATGCCGGCGACTGGGTGATCGGCGGCATGGACCGCAACGGCCTCCGCCCGATGCGCTACACGGTCACGCAGGATGGCCTGGTGATCGCCGGCTCCGAGACGGGCATGGTGCGCATCGACGAAACCCAGGTCGTGCGCAAGGGCCGGCTCGATCCCGGCCAGATGATCGGCATCGACCTCAAGAACGGCAAGCTCTACCGCGACCGCGAGCTCAAGGACGCCATGGCCGCGTCGCGCCCGTTCGGAAACTGGGTGCAGCACATAACGCGCATCGACGACATCATCCGCGCCAATCACCGCGACCGCCGCGAGCTCGACCGCGACGAGCTGCGCCGGCGCATGATCGCCGTCGGCTGGAGTCTCGAGGACGTCGAGCTGATCCTGCATCCGATGGTCGAGGACGCGAAGGAAGCCGTCGGCTCGATGGGCGACGACACGCCGCTCGCCGTGCTGTCGCGCCAGTATCGCGGCCTGCACCACTTCTTCCGCCAGAACTTCAGCCAGGTCACCAATCCGCCGATCGACTCTCTGCGCGAAGCGCGAGTGATGACCGTGCGTACCCGTCTCGGCAACCTCGGCAACATCCTCGACGAGGACGAGAGCCAGTGCCACCTGCTGCAGCTCGAGTCGCCGGTACTCTCGAACGCCGAGTTCGAGGCGATGCGCGACTACATGGGCGATACCGCGGTCGAGGTCGACTGCACCTTCGATCCGAAGGGCGGCGACGCCAGCCTGCGTGACGCGATCCAGCGGGTCCAGCGCGACGCCGAGAACGGAGTCCGCGCCGGCTGCACCCATGTGATCCTTTCCGACAAGGGGATCGGGCCGGATCGCGCCCCGATTCCGATGATCCTCGCCGCGGGCGGCGTGCACTCGCATCTGGTCCGCCAGAACCTCCGCACCTTCACCTCGCTCAACGTGCGTTCGGGCGAATGCATGGACGTGCACTACGCGGCGGTGCTGGTCGGCGTCGGTGCCACCACGGTCAATGCTTACCTCGCCCAGGAGGCGATCGCCGAGCGTCACGCGCGCGGCCTGTTCGGCCAGATCTCGCTCGACGACTGCATCCGCCGCTTCAAGAAGGCGGTCGACGACGGCCTGCTCAAGATCATGAGCAAGATGGGGATCTCGGTCATCTCCTCGTACCGCGGCGGCTACAACTTCGAGGCGGTCGGGCTCTCGCGCTCGCTGGTCGCCGACTTCTTCCCCGGCATGACCAGCCGCATCTCCGGCATCGGACTTTCGGGCGTGCAGCGGAAGGTCATCGACCTCCATGCCCGCGCCTTCGCCGAGGACGCGGTGGCGCTGCCGGTCGGCGGCCTCTACCGCTACCGGCGCTCGGGCGAGGCGCATGCCTTCGAAGGCAACCTGATCCACACGCTGCAGACCGCGGTCGCGACCGACAGCTACCACACCTACAAGAAGTACTCGGAGGCGACGCGGAAGCTGCCCCCGATCCATCTCCGCGACCTGCTCGACTTCACCGCGACGACCCAGGCGATCTCCGCCGACGAGGTCGAGTCGATCACTGAGATCAGGAAGCGCCTGGTTGCCCCCGGCATCTCGCTGGGCGCGCTCTCGCCCGAAGCGCACGAGACGCTGTCGATCGCGATGAACCGCATCGGCGCCAAGTCGGACTCCGGCGAAGGCGGCGAGGATCCGGCGCGCTACACCCCGCGGCCCAACGGCGACAACCCGTCCTCGGCGATCAAGCAGATCGCCTCCGGCCGCTTCGGCGTCACCGCCGAGTACCTCAACAACTGCCGCGAGATCGAGATCAAGGTCGCCCAGGGCGCCAAGCCCGGCGAGGGCGGCCAGCTCCCTGGCATCAAGGTATCGGGGCTCATCGCGCGGCTGCGCCATTCGATGCCCGGCGTCACGCTGATCTCGCCGCCGCCGCATCACGACATCTACTCGATCGAAGACCTGGCGCAGCTCATCTACGACCTGAAGCAGGTCAACCCGGATGCGCGCGTCTGCGTGAAGCTGGTGGCGCGCTCCGGCATCGGCACGATCGCTGCCGGCGTCGCCAAGGCCAAGGCCGACACGATCCTGATCTCCGGTCACTCGGGCGGCACCGGCGCTTCGCCGCAGAGCTCGATCAAGTACGCGGGCATCCCGTGGGAGATGGGCCTCTCCGAGGTCCATCAGGTCCTGACGCTCAACCGGCTCCGCCAGAACGTGAAGCTCCGCGTCGACGGCGGCATCAAGACCGGCCGCGACGTGGTGATGGCGGCGATCCTCGGCGCTGAGGAGTTCGGCATCGGCACGGCATCGCTTGTGGCGATGGGCTGCATCATGGTCCGCCAGTGCCACTCCAACACCTGCCCGGTCGGCGTCTGCACCCAGGACGAGAAGCTGCGCGCCAAGTTCGAGGGCACGCCCGAGAAGGTGGTGAACCTCTTCACCTTCATCGCCGAGGAGACCCGCGACATCCTTGCCTCGCTCGGCGTCAAGTCGCTGACCGAGGTGATCGGCCGCACCGACCTGCTCTCGCAGATCGACCGCGGTGGCCGCGACCTCGACGATCTCGACCTCAACGCGCTCCTGATCCAGGCCGATGCCGGCGGCCAGGCGCGCCACTGCACGGTCGAGGGCCGCATCGAGGTGCCGGAGACGCTCGACGCCCAGATGATCCAGGACGCCAAGGCGGCGCTGGAAGAGGGCGAGAAGATGCAGCTCGCCTACAACATCCGGAACACGCACCGCGCGATCGGCACCATGCTGTCGAGCCGGCTCGTCCGCCGCTTCGGCATGACCGGGCTGCAGCCTGGCCAGATCACCGTGCGTCTGCGGGGATCCGCCGGCCAGTCGCTCGGCGCCTTCGCCGTGCAGGGGCTCAAGCTCGAGGTCTTCGGCGACGCCAACGACTATGTCGGCAAGGGGCTTTCCGGCGGCACCATCGTCGTCCGCACCACGACGGCGAGCCCTCTCGTCACCAACCACAACACGATCATCGGCAACACGGTTCTCTATGGCGCCACCGCCGGACGGCTCTTCGCCTCGGGCCAGGCCGGCCAGCGCTTCGCCGTCCGCAATTCCGGCGCCACCGCGGTGGTCGAGGGCGCGGGCTCGAACGCCTGCGAGTACATGACCGGTGGCATGGTCGCGATCCTGGGTCCGGTCGGCGACAACTTCGGCGCCGGCATGACCGGCGGCATGGCCTTCGTCTACGACTCCGACGACACCTTCACCCATGCGGTGAACCCGGACACGCTGGTCTATCAGCGCCTCGCGTCCGGCCACTGGGAAGGTGTGCTCAAGGGCCTGATCGCCGAGCACCAGCGCGAGACCCAGTCGAAGTTCGCCGAACGGCTGCTGGTCGACTGGCGCCTCGAGCGCCAGAAGTTCTGGCAGGTGGTGCCGAAGGAGACGTTGGCCAAGCTCGAGCGGCCGCTGACCGACAAGGTCGAGGCCGCCGCGCGCGCCTGATGTCTTAACCCTGCCACGGCTTTGCTGATAGGGTCGGCGCTTCGCCAGCGCGAGCCCGAGAAGATGACCAAGCGAGCCGTCGTACTCGCCGGATTGACCGCCCTCGCGGCGATCGTCGCCGCCGTTGCGATCGCCGCCGGCTCGACCGGGATCGCCGGCGTCGCGGCCGTCGTGGCCGCGCTGTTCGCCATCGCGATCGTTGCGAAAGCGGCGACGGGTTTCCGCGACCTGCCGCCGAGCATCGGCGCGGCGGCGCCGGACCATCCGCTCGGCGCCGCGGATCGCCTGACCGAGGGCCAGCTCCGGCTGTTCGACAACATCCCCGACCCGCTGCTTCACGTGGCGCCTGACCGCACTGTGCTCGCCGCTAACCGCGCGGCCCGCCGGCTCTTCGGTCCCGGGCTGGAGGACCGCGACCTGGCCCACGTCATGCGCCAGCCGGACGTGCTCGAATCGACCGAGGCGGTCCTGGTCGGCGGCCCAGGCCGCGAGGTTCAGATCCAGCTCGCGGGCACGGCGGAGCAGCATTTCGCCGTCCGGATCGAGCCGCTCGCACAAGCCGGGGCACTGCTCCTGCTGCACGACACCACCCAGCTCGCCAAGCTCGAGCGCATGCGTGCCGACTTCGTCGCCAATGCGAGCCATGAGATCCGCACGCCGCTGGCATCGCTGGTCGGGTTCATCGAGACGCTGCGCGGGCCTGCCAAGGACGATGCCGTGGCGCGCGCCAAGTTCCTCGACATCATGCACGATCAGGCTAGGCGCATGGGTCGCCTGGTCGACGACCTGCTGTCGCTGTCGCGGATCGAGCTCAAGGAGCACACGCCGCCGACCGCCTCGGTCGACCTCGGCGTCACGCTCGCCGCGCTCAAGGCCACGCTCGACCGGCCGTCCGAAGCACGCCGCATGCCGATCGTGCTCGACCTGCCCACGGGGCTGCCGAAAATCGCCGGGGACGCCGACGAGCTGACACAGGTCTTCCAGAACCTGATCGACAACGCGATCAAGTACGGCAAGGCGGGCACCGA
>CAZZLX010000255.1:0-5950 GCA_964655235.1 uncultured Rhizobium sp. | reverse complement strand
CGGCACGCGCTTCCCACTTGGGGTGGCCGAGATCGGCGATCATCGACTTCGGCAGCGAGGTGATGCACATCGGGCTCTCGCCTTGGCCGTAGATCTGCGACAGCCGGGGACCGATCACCTCGATCGCGCGCTTGAGGTCGGCGACATACATGGGGCCGCCGCCGTAGATGATGGTCTTGAGGCCGGGCACGCGGCTGGTCTGGACCGCCGGGTGCGCCACCATGCGCGAGACCATCGTCGGCGCGGCGAACATCGCGACGCCCTTGTGATGGCACATCAGCTCGGCGATTTCGGCGCCGTCGAAGCCGCCCGACTCCGGGATGATCTGCTTCGCCGCCGCGTGGATGTTGGGCACGGCATAGAGGCCGGACCCGTGCGAGATAGGCGCCGCATGCAGCATGGAGTCGCCGGGCGACACCGTGTCGACGTCGGCGAAATAGCAGAGCGACATCGCCAGCAGGTTGGCGTGGCTGAGCATTGCGCCCTTTGGCTTCCCGGTCGTGCCGGAGGTGTAGAAGATCCAGGCGAGATCGGTGTCGGCCTGATCGGCCGGCGATCCGGGCGCCTCCGATGCGAGACGCTCCATCTCCGGCGATCCAACCAAGAGCTGAACCGGCCGCGTGCCGGCCTCGGCCGAGGCGATAGCGACCGCCTCGGCCATGTCCTCGGTCGCGACCGCCGCGCGGGCCCCGCAGTCGGCGAGGATGTAGGCGATCTCCTTCGGGTGAAGCTTGGCATTCACCGGAACCGCCGCCAGGCCCGACCACCAGCAGCCATAAAGCAGCGGTAGATAGTCGAGGTGGTTCTTCATCACCAGCGCCACGCGGTCGCCGGGGGCCAGGCCCAGCCGCCGCTTGAGGCCCTCGCCGAAAGCGCCGGCCCGCCGGGCGAAGCCGGCATAGTCCAGCCGATCCTCCTTCCCCAGTGCCAGCGCCGCACGGTCGCCATGGGCCCGGGCGGCCCGGACAAGGCTTTCGGCGAGGTTCATCGATGTTCCCGAAGTCGTGAGGGCGGAGGGGCGCAGATCATGCTTGATCCGGCGCCAATTTCTTGCGATTGATTATCAATAACTGAACTCCCCGGATGGGATCCAAGATGCGTAAATTCGTCCCGGCCGCCCTCGTGCTCGCCATCGGCCTGATCCAGGCGCCGGCGATGGCCCAGGAGGTCAATCTCTACTCATACCGCCAGGAAGCGCTGATCAAGCCGCTCCTGGACGCCTTCACCGCGAAGACCAGGATCAAGGTGAACCTGGTGTCCGGGGGCGAGGACGCGCTGATCGAGCGTCTCAAGGCCGAGGGCAGCGCCAGCCCGGCGGACCTCCTGATCACGGTCGATGCCGGCCGCCTGGTCCGCGCCAAGGAGCTCGGCCTGCTCCAGCCGGTCAAGTCGACGGTGATTGAGACGACCGTGCCGGCGGCCTATCGCGACCCGGAGGGGACCTGGACGGCGCTGTCGCTGCGCGGCCGCCCGATCATGTACTCGGTCGAGCGGGTGAAGCCGGCCGATCTCTCGACCTACGAGGACCTCGCCGATCCCAAGTGGAAGGGCAAGATCTGCGTCCGTTCCTCCTCCCACATCTACAACCAGTCGATGCTGGCGACGATGATCGAGTCGCAGGGTGCGGCGAAGGCGGAGGCCTGGGCCAAGGGCGTCGGCGAGAACCTGGCCCGCAAGCCCGCGGGTGGCGATCGCGACCAGCTGAAGGCGATCGCTGCCGGCGAATGCGATCTCGCGCTCGCCAATACCTACTACCTGGCCGGCATGACGCAGTCGAAGGACGCGTCGGACCAGGAAGTGGCCAAGAAGGTCAGGATCTTCTGGCCGAACCAGAACGACCGCGGCGCGCATGTGAACGTGTCGGGCATCGCCGTGACCAAGAGCTCGAAGAATGTCGCCAATGCTGTGCAGTTCATCGAGTTCATGCTCTCCGACGAGGCGCAGCGGATCCATGCCGATGTGGTCGGCGAGTTCCCGATCAAGGCGAGCATCTCGCGCTCCGAGGTCGTGGCGTCCTTCGGCGCCTTCAAGGCCGACACGGCGCCGCTAGCGGCGCTCGCCAGGAACAACGCCGAGGCCGTCCGCATCTTCGACCGCACCGGCTGGCGCTGACCTGAAATTCGATACGGGGTCGGACCGCCAGTTCCTCCGGGCAGTCCCGTATCTCCGCCCTCCCGTTCCCCCGGACGGGAGGGCATTCTATTTTAGGGCCGTGATCGTCATCTTCGACCTTGAGCTGACAGCGTGGCCGGGCTCCGTGCAGCGCAACTGGACCGGCCCCGGCGAATTCGCGGAGATCATCCAGATCGGCGCCGTCCGCCTCGACGACGAGATGTGCGAAATCGGCGCGCTCGACCTCGCCATCAAGCCGCGGCTCAACCCGATCCTCAGCGACTACATCGTCGGCCTGACCGGCCTCACCCAAGAGCGTGTCGATCGCGACGGCGTCTCGCTCGAGGCCGGATTGGCGCGACTGGCGCGCTTCGCCGAGGGATCGCGGGCGTTGCTGTGCAACGGCGGCGACGCCGAGTGGATCCGATACAATGTCGGTCTCGCAAAGATCGATAATCCGCTCGACGGGATGAGATTTGCGAGTCTCAGCCACCACTTTCGTCAAGCCGCCGGCCGCGCCGAGCACATCGTCTCGTCGACTTTGCCCGCGACTTTCGGCTTCGATGTTGCCGGGCGTGCCCATGACGGTCTCGCCGATGCGCGCGCGATATCAGAGGCCTTGCGCAGGACGATGCCCTGCGGAGGCATCTCCGCCTTGCTTGGCTCGTTGACCGATGTCGGCGGACGACACGCTTAAGCCTTTCGGTCGCATCCTCTTTGCAGGTATCCTCGACGCGGGGATGTGAGGGATGCAATGAAGATCGCCATCATCGGCGCGGGCAGCGTCGGAACGGCGCTCGGCAAATCTTGGTCGCGCGCCGGGCACGAGATCATCTTCGGCGTGCGGGACCCGGCGTCCTCGAATGCGAAGGCGGCGTCGGAGAGCGCGGGCAGCGGTGCCCGCGCCGTCACCGTCGCCGAAGCCGCGGCGGCCGGCGAAATCGTCGTGCTCGCGACGCCGTGGGAGACAACCGAGATCGCGATCGAGGCGGCCGGCGGGCTCGCCGGCGAGATCGTCATCGATTGCACCAATCCGCTGGCCTATCGCAACGGCGAGCTCGGGCTCGCCGTCGGCTTCGACAGCTCGGGCGGAGAACGGGTCGCCACCTGGGCGCCGAAGGCGCATGTGTTCAAGGCGCTGAACCAGGTGGGGTACCTGGCGATGGAGGATGCCAGGTTCCCGGACGGCTTTCCGGCGATGTTCGTCGCCGGCGACGATGCCGAGCGGAAGCCGATCGTGCTCCGCCTGATGACCGAGCTCGGATTCGAGGCGGTCGATGCCGGGCCGCTCAGGGTATCCCGGCTGCTCGAGCCCTACGCTATGCTCTGGATACACTTGGCCTACAATCAGGGACTGGGCCGGGATTTCGCCTTTTCGCTGCTGCGCCGCGAATCCTGAACGCTTGCGGACCGTCTTCCGCGCAGGCTTTGCGACTTGCGGCCCGGTTGCGTATAGAGTGCGCCCTCGATGCGCACGCTCTACCACCTCTGGCTCTCCGCCGGATCGCGCAAGGTCCGGATCGCAATGGGCGAGAAGAACCTTCCGTTCGAGATGAAGGTCGAGAAGACCTGGGAACGCCGTCCAGAGTTCCTCGACATGAACCCGGCCGGCGACGTGCCGGTGCTGGTCGAGGAGTCCGGCGCCCGGATCGTCCATGCCGGACCGATCTGCGAGTACCTTGACGAGGTCTATCCCGAGCGGCCGCTGATCCTCGGCGACGCGGTCGAGCGCGCCGAAGTGCGCCGGCTCGTCTCCTGGTTCGATGACAAGTTCGATCGCGAGGTTTCGCGCGCGCTCATCGAGGAAAAGATGATGAAGCGCTTCCTCGGCCTCGGCACGCCCAACAGCCAGGCGATCCGCGAGGGCATGAAGGCGCTCCACGTCCATCTCGACTACGTCGCGTTCCTGGCCGAGCGCCGCTCCTGGCTCGCCGGCGACCACCTGACCCTCGCCGACATCGCTGCGGCGGCACATCTGTCGGCGCTCGACTACACCGGCGACGTTCCCTGGGAAGATCATCCCGAGGCGAAGGAATGGTACGCTCGGATGAAGTCGAGACCATCGTTCCGCCCGATCCTCGCCGACCACATTCCGGGTGCGCCGCCGCCGAAGCACTACGCCGACCTCGACTTCTGAACGCCGCACGAAGCGGATAGGCGCGGTGCCGGTGCTTCGGCACCATCGCCTCATGACCCAGCTGCTTCCCCGCCGCGTCTCGTGCCTTCCATGGCACTCGATCGCCGCGAACCTCTCCGCCTCCGGGCACGCGGTTACCGGGCCGCTGATCGATCCCGGCCTCTGCCACCGCATCGCCAGTTGGTACGGAGACGACGCGCATTTCCGAAGCCGCGTCGTCATGGAGCGGCACGCCTTCGGCAAGGGCGAGTACAAGTGCTTCGCCTACCCCTTGCCGGCCGAGATCGAGGCTATACGCGAGGCGCTCTACGCACACCTCGTGCCTGTCGCCAACGCCTGGGCGGAAGCGCTGAAGACCGGACTCGTCTATCCCGACACGCTTGCCGAGTACACGCGCCGCTGCCATGACGCGGGTCAGACCAGGCCCACGCCGCTGCTGCTGCGCTACGAAGAGGCCGGCTACAACTGCCTGCACCAGGATCTCTATGGCGAGCTCGCCTTTCCGCTGCAGGCGACGATCCTCCTGAGCGATCCTGAAGCGGATTTCGACGGCGGCGAGTTCGTCCTGGTCGAGCAGCGGCCGCGCCTGCAATCACGCGCCGAGGTCGTGCGGCTCCGCCAGGGAGAGGCCGTGATCTTCGCGGTGCGCGACCGGCCCAGGCAGGGCGCCCGCGGCGTTCATCGGGCGGTGCTGCGGCACGGCGTCAGCCGGATCCGGCGAGGGCGACGCTTCGCCCTCGGCATCATCTTCCACGACGCGCGATGACCTAGTTTGCGGCGTGGCCGTCGGCGGGACGGTCGAGCGCGTATCCGGCCGAGCGGACGGTGCGGATCAGGTCCGGTTCCTGGTCGACGTTGACCGCCAGGCGCAGGCGGCGGATGTGGACGTCGACGGTGCGCGGCTCAACATAGACCTCGCTGCCCCACACGGCGTTGAGCAGCTGCTCGCGCGAGAAGACGCGGCCCGGATGCTCGATCAGATGGCGCAGCAGCCGGAACTCGGTCGGGCCCAAATGGATGTCGCGGCCGCCGCGGCGGACGCGGTGGGCGGCAAGGTCCATCACCAGGTCGGCGAACTCCAGGCGCTCTGCCGCCATCGCCGGACGGGAGCGGCGAAGCAGCGCGCGCACGCGGCTTACCAGCTCGGTCGGGCTGAAGGGCTTGGTCACGTAGTCGTCGGCGCCGCCGTCGAGGCCGCGGATCTTGTCGGTCTCCTCGGCGCGCGCGGTCAGCATGATGATCGGGGTCCCGCGCGTGTCGGGGCGGCGGCGCAGCCGCCGGCAGACCTCGAGGCCGGAGACGTGCGGGATCATCCAGTCGAGCAGGATCAGGTCGGGCTTGAGTTCGGCGGCCTGCAGCAGCGCCTCTTCGCCGTCGCGGGCCTCGGCGACGCGGAAGCCTTCGCGTTCGAGATTGTATCGGAGCAGCGTGACGAGGGCGCCTTCGTCCTCGACCACCAGCACCAATGGACTCATCGACTCAGGACCTGCGGGCATCCGTTCCCACCACCGCAAAACTGGTTTCGTCGCTCTTGGGCCGCGCCTCGGCGATCGTTCGCCCGACGACCTGGAAGTGGATGGTCTCGGCGATGTTGGTCGCGTGGTCGCCGATGCGCTCCAGGTTCTTGGCGATGAACAGCAGGTGCGTGCACGGCGTGATGTTGCGCGGGTCTTCCATCATGTAGGTCAGGAGCTCGCGGAA
>CAZZLX010000254.1:0-5963 GCA_964655235.1 uncultured Rhizobium sp. | reverse complement strand
TGGCCGAGGCACCCGCTGTCTCGGGCGAGGTCGAGACGACCTCGAGGTAGGTGGTGGCGCCGAGCGACTTGAGGCAGGCGTGCAGAGACTCGAGGGTCTCGAACTGCACGCCGATGTCCTTGAAGCCAATGTGGCGGAGGCCGAGCGGACGGAGGGTTTCCGCGACGGCAAGACAGTCGGGGATCGTGCGATCCCCGACCGTCAGCATGAAGATGAAGTGCATCCCTCCGGGCGGACGACTTGTGTCAGGACTTGTAGTCGTTCTCATCCTTGTCGAGGACGCGCATCCAGGCGTTCAGGTGCGCCTGGGCGGCCGGCGGGCTTAGACCCTTGTCGCGGCCAGGGCTGTCCTTGAGGATCGCCGGATCGAGGCTGTGCACCGGCTGGCCCATCTGGCGGGCCAGCACCGTGTACATGGCCCAGCGCTCGAAGAAGTAGAAATGGTCGAAGGCGTCGGCGACGGTCGGGCCGACCGTGGTGAGGCCGTGCATCGCGTGCATGATCACGCACTTCGAGCCGACTTCCTTGGCGAGCTTCTGGATCGCTTCCTCGTCGACCGGGCCGGTCATGGTGTCCTCGTAATGGACCTGCTTGGCGAGGCCCATCGCGATCGCGTGGCTGTTGTCCATGCGGCCGCCCTTCACGCAGGCGATGGCGGTGGCGTACGGCGGATGCGCGTGGATGATCGCGGTCGCGCTCGGCAGCAGCGTGTGGAGGCGCGGGTGCAGGTAGAAGGCGACCGTACGGACCTGGCCTTCGCCCGAGATGATCTCGCCCTTGCCGTTGACCAGCAGCAGGTTGGACGCCGTGATCTCGCGGAAGTGCAGCTCGTACGGGTTCAGCAGGTAGCGGTCGGGCGCGACCTGGACCGAGAAGTGGTTGGCGATGCCTTCGTTCCAGCCGAGACGATTGGCGATGCGGAAGGTTGCCGCGAGCTCGACCCGGGCCTTCCACTCGGCGCTGTCGGTCTTCGGCATCTTGATCACGGTCATGACGCGTTGTCCCCTCAGTTCTTGTAGTCGGGTTCGAGCCGGTCGAGCATACGCTTGATGCCGGCGAAGTGCTTGTCGGCGTAGCCGATGCCGCCTTCCATGATGCCGCGGACCTCCTCGATCAGGGGCTGGCCGACGCGCTTCATCGGCTTTCCCGACTGCATCGCGAACAGCTGCACGCGGCAGATGTCCTCGAGGAAGTAGAGACGGTCGAAGGCCTCGGCGATCGTCCCGCCGGCGACCAGCGGCCCGTGGTTGCGCATCATGATCGTGGTGTTGTCGCCCATCAGCTTGGCGACGCGGGTGCCCTCCTCGTAGGAGAGGGCGAGGCCCGAATAGTCCTCGTCGTAGGCGGTGCGGTCGATGTAGGCGAGCGCCGACTGGTTCACCGGCTCGATGCGGCCGTTGTCGACGAGGCAGAGCGCTGTCGCATAGGGCATGTGCGTGTGCAGCACGGCCTGATGCTTCTTGTTGTGCTTGTGGATCGGGGCGTGCAGGTAGAAGGCGGTGTCCTCGACCGTGTGGTTGCCTTCGATGATCTTGCCGTCGAGGTCGCACATCACGATGCTCGACGCCGTCACCTCGGCCCAGTAGAGGCCTTCCGGATTCACCAGGAACAGGTCTTCGGAGCCCGGGACCATCACACTGAAGTGGTTGCAGACGCCGGTCTGCCAGCCGAGCCGATAGGCCCAGCGCAAGGCGGCGGCGAGATCGACCCGCGCCTGCCAGATGTCGTTCCGAAGCATGTAAACCCCAGTTTAGAACAAGTCAGCCGAAAGCGGGGCGGCAGATTGGCTTTTCGTATGCGAAAAGGCAAGCCGTGCTGACCTAGCTGCGGCACTTGGCCCGAGGCGTTTCGACGCCTAGCCCGCGGCGAAAACCGGGTCGAAACCGTCTTCCATCGGGAAGCACGGGCGGTCCATCCGCTTCCAGGCGACCGACGCCAGGTTGCAGGTGGTCGGGCCCGGGGTATCCAGCACGAACATTGCCGGCGCCCCGGCATAGGCCTGCTGGTAGTTCATCGGGTTCTTCACCACGACGAACTTCATGCGGCGGGCATCGATGCCGAGCGCCTGGAACGGCTCGTCGGCATACTCGTAGGAGGAGAGCGAGGCGCAGAGCACCTTGATCGGCCCGATCGCCAGCACAGCTGCATCGCCGATCGAGGCCTCGACGCCGCCCATCAGTCCGCCCGAGTAGCGGAAGCTGGCGTTCGGCTCGACTCGCTCTACCAGGACCTCGGCCTCGAGCGGCGGGCCGCCGAGCTTCGCCGTGTGGTTGCCGAGCTTGGCGCGGAAGCGCTTGCCGACGCCGGCCCGCTTGGCTGCGATCACCGTTTCCGGATCGACGATGTGGATCGCTGCCGACAGGTCCGGCGCGTGCTCGAGAAGCGCGCGCAGCACGACAGAGGAGTCGCCGGACGCGCCGCCGCCGACGCAGTCCGCGGCATCGGCCAGGATAACCGGGCCGCCGGAGAGCGCGCGGCCCTTGGCGATCGCATCGGCCGGCTTCTCGGTCGGTACCAGGAACTCGCGGCGCTTCGCCCAGTGGAGCCGGACCATCTCTCCCGCGACCCGGTCGGCGGCCTCGGCATCGCCGTCGGCGACCGCGACTGCGGTGACGCCGACGCCCGGAAGATCGAGCCAGGGCTGGACGCAGAAGTAGCTGGCGGCGAGTACGGTGCCGTCGGCCTCGCGGGCACGGGCCAGGTCGATGATCTCACGCATCGGGCCGTCGCCCTTGGTGCGCTGGCGCTGGGCGGGAAGGATCATCGGCGCGCGGCGGAAGCGGCTCACGGGTCTGATCTGGCCCTTCATCGTGCGGAGCAGCAGGCTCGCGCAGCGGGCGCCGGTCTCGCGCGTGTCGTCGTGCGGGTATTCGCGATAGCCCACCAGGATCTGCGCATGGCGCGTCATCTCGGGCGTGATGTGGCCGTGCAGGTCGCAGGAGACCGCGATCGGGACCTCATGGCCGACGATAGCGCGGACCGCGGCCAGGATCTCGCCTTCGGCGTCGTCGGTACCCTCAGCGATGAAGGCGCCGTGAAGGGCGAGGTAAATGCCGTCGACCTTGCCGGCGGCCTTGAGACGCTCCAGCAGCTCGTCGCGGAACGCGGTGTAGGCCTTGGCCGCGACGCGTCCCCCGGCGCCGCCATGGGTCGCGATCAGCGGCACGATGTCGACGTCGGCCGAACGAAAGACCTCGAGCGCGCCGCCGACCTCGGTGTTGGTCGCGGCGAGCTTGGCCGGGATGGCGTCGCCGGACTCGAGATACTTGCTTGCGAAGTCGGCGCGGCCGGTGACGACGGGCGACAGCGTGTTCCCTTCGAACAGCAGCGCGCCGAGCGCGATGCAGGGACGGCTCATCCGGTGGCTCCGCTGTTGAGCAGGCGATGGAAGACTTCGAGGTCCGTGGCACCTTCGCAGGCGACGGCGACGATCCTCGACTTCCCGTCGATGCCGAGATCGCGTCGTATCCTATCATCCTCGGAGGCGACCAGCGCGCCGGCAAGCCCGGCGATGCCGGTCTCGCCGATGACGAGGGAGTCGGCGCCGTCATGGGCGAGGCGCATCGCCTGCACCGCGGGCGGGTCGGGAATGCCGAGGAAGCCGTAGGCGCCTTCGTCCAGGATCTCCCAGGCGAGGTGCGAGGCGGTGCCGACGGAAAGCCCGTCCATCACTGTGCTGAGCGAGCCGTCGGTGTTGGAAAGCTTGCCCTTGGCTGCGCTCTGGTAGCAGGCATCGGCGGTCAGCGGCTCGACCACCACCACCTTCGGCCGATCGACGCCGAGGCGCTGCCAGAGCCGGCCGGTGATGGCGCCGGCCAGCGCGCCGATGCCCGCGCCGACGAACACGTGGGTCGCGTCGTCGGCGGCATCCGCCAGTTCCTGCCCCAGCATCGCGTAGCCATGCATCGTGTGCGCCGGGACGTCCGGATAGGCCGCCTGGGCGATGTCGGAGATCACGTAGGTGCCGTCGTTCTCCGCGTCGTCGTGACAGCGGGCGAGGGCGTCGTCGTAGGTGCCGGGAACACGGACCACGGTGGCGCCGAAAGCTTCGATCGCCCGGGCGCGGCCTGCGCTGACGCCGTCGTTCATGTAAATGCGGCAGGCGACGCCCATGCGGCGCGCCGCCCAGGCGACGGCCCGGCCGTGATTGCCGGAGGTGGCCGACGCCAGGATCACCGGCGGCTTCGCCTTCTCGACCAGGCGCTGCGCCGCATAGGCCGGCCCAAGCGCCTTGAAGCTCTGCACGGCGAAGCGGGCGCCCTCGTACTTGATCCGCACCGAGCCGACCCGGAAGCGGCTGGCGATGTCCGGACGGTCGACCAGCGGCGTCGCCGCATACTCAGGCCAGGCGAGGATCGCACGCTCGGCGGCCTGGAAGTCATCATCGGAAAGAACGGCTCGCTGGCGGTCGCCGTAACCGGCTTTCTGAAAGCGTGGATTGACGATCAACCGGGCGGCCATCAACGGAGACTTTCGCGTCGTTTTTCCAATCGGAACATTGTTTTATGATAGGGTTGCGCCAAGGGGAAGGCTTGTCTTATGGTCCGCGCCTCCAGGTGCCAATAATGTACAAAGGCATCAAGAAGGACGGGTGGGGGCAGGCCGGTCGATGTTGCGCTATCTGGTATATCGACTGCTGTCGGCGATTCCGGTCCTGATCGTCGTCTCCCTCGTCACCTTCCTGATCATCTTCCTGGTTCCGGGCGATCCGGCGGCCGAGATCGCCGGTCCCGGCGCGTCCGGCGACGAGATCCGCCGCATCCGCGAAGGGCTCGGCCTCAACCGGCCGTTCCACGAGCAGATGATCGGCTACTACACGCGGCTCGCCCATGGCGACCTCGGCCAGTCGATCCTGCTCAACCGCGGCGTCGCCGAGGCGATGGTCGAGCGCGCACCCGTCACGCTGTCGCTGACCGCGGCCGGCCTATTCATGGCGGTCTTCGTCGGAATGACGCTCGGCGTCGTCGCCGCCGTCCGCCAGAACACGGTCACCGACCAGACGGCGATGACGATCGCGCTGCTCGGCCTCTCGGTGCCCGATTTCTGGTTCGGCCTGGTGATGATCTATGTCTTCGCGGTGTCGCTCGGCTGGCTCCCGACCGGCGGCTTCGTGCCGATGAGCGAGAGCTTCACCGGCTGGCTGCGCTCGATGACGATGCCTGCGCTGGCGCTGGGACTTACCCAGACCGGCCTTATCGCCCGCATCACGCGCGCCACGATGCTGGAGGTGCTGCGCCAGGACTACGTGCGCACTGCTCGCGCCAAAGGCATGCCGGAATGGGTCGTCGTCGGCCGCCATGCGCTGGCAAATACGATGATCCCCGTCGTCACGGTCATCGGCCTGATCGTCGGCATCCTGCTCGGCGGCTCACTGGTGATCGAGCAGGTGTTCTCGCTGCCTGGTGTCGGGCGCCTGATCATCGGCGCGATCCTCCGGCGCGACTTCCCGGTGATCCAGGGCGGCCTCCTGCTGCTCGCCTCGATCTTCGTGGTGGTCAACATCGTCGTCGACATCCTCTACGCCTATCTCGACCCGCGGGTGCGCTATGACTGACGCCGCGATGGAAACCCGAGTCGGCCTCCTGCTCGACCGGTGGCGCCGGTCGACCTTGCCGAGACGCCTGTTCACGCATCGCCTCTTCCTGACCGGGCTCGCCCTCTTCCTGGTCGTGCTGGGCATGGCGCTCTTCGCGTCGCTTCTCGCGCCGCACCTGCCGAACCAGAACAACTACCGCTACCGGCTCGGCGAGCCGAACGCGACGCACTGGCTCGGCACCGACAATTTCGGCCGCGACGTCCTTTCGCGCGTGATCTACGGAAGCTAGGTGAGCCTCCGCATCGGCTTCATGGTCGTCATCATGAACGCCGTGTTCGGCACCTTGATCGGCGCTTCGGCGGGCTACTTCCGGAAGCTCGACAACCCGATCATGCGGGTGATGGACGGCCTCATGGCCTTCCCGGCG
>CAZZLX010000253.1:0-5969 GCA_964655235.1 uncultured Rhizobium sp. | reverse complement strand
GGCCGCGGGGCGGGCGGCACGTGGCTCGTGCGGCCGTCGCGCGCCGGGCCGGCGCCAGGCTCAATGCCGGGCTCGGCATGGACGACCTGACCTGTGCAGACCCGGCCGCCTTCGAGGAGATGGCGGTATCCCTGGCGACGGATCGTTCGCAGCTCGCCTCGATCCGGACCCGGCTGGCCGCCAATCTCCAGACCTATCCGCTGTTCGACCAGTCCCGCCTCGCCCGAAACCTGGAGCGTGCCTACCGGGGCGCATTCCGCCGTTACGTCGCGGGCAAGCCGCCCGAAAGCTTCGAGCTTTCAGCCTAGGAAAGCCCCGGCAAGTCTTGCCGGGGCGGCATCGGCGCATCTTGTGCCGGGAGACGGTCCCGGCCACACCCGAAGCCCCTTAAGTCTCTGAAAAATCACCTGAATACCCCTGGCCCGCTTCCTGCATTTGATGCGGCGTCTGAACCGTTTTCCTGTTCGAGGGGTGCCATGGAAACCACGATGTTCCTTGCGATCGCGCGCCAGGCGGTGCTGCGCCGCGAGATGGACGCGGTGGCCAACAACCTCGCGAACGCCAATACCACCGGCTACAAGTCGCAGGCGCCGCTGTTCCGCGAAGTGCTGTCGAAGACCTCGCCGACCGAGACGATCTCGGCGGTCCTCGACCAGGGCATGATGACCAACACCACGGACGGCCCGCTCAAGAACACCGACAGCAACTTCGACTTCGGCATCCGCGGCGGCGGCTACTTCGCCATCCAGACGCCGTCCGGCGAGCGCTACACCCGCAACGGCAACTTCAAGCTCGACTCGGCGAGCCGCCTGGTCACCCAGATGGACAACGGCGTCCTCGGCGCGGACAACCGCCCGATCACGATCCCGCCGAACGCCGGCGAGATCCGCGTCACCGGCGACGGCACCATCCTCGCCGGGACCCAGGTCATCGGCCAGATGAAGGTCGTCGGCTTCACCAACGACCGCGCGCTGAAGCGCGGCCCGAACAGCCTGATGATCGCCAACGAGCAGCCGCAGCGCGCCCCGCAGGCGAAGGTGGTGCAGGGCGTCATCGAAGAATCCAACGTCGTTCCGATGTTCGAGCTGGCACGGATGACCGAGGTCGTCCGCAACTTCCAGCAGACCAGCAACCTGCTCGAGCAGGAACATGATCGTCAGCGCGACGCGGTCCGCCGCATCGGCAAGCCCGCCAACGCTTAAGGACTAAGGGAGCCTAACCGCCATGCGTGCCCTCACCATCGCCGCCACCGGAATGTTGGCCCAGCAGACCAACGTCGAGGTGATCTCGAACAACATCGCCAACCTGAACACGACGGCGTACAAGCGCTCCCGCGTCGAGTTCCAGGACCTGCTCTACCAGGACCAGCGCCGGGTCGGCTCGGCCTCCTCGGAAGCCGGCACCATCGTCCCCGCCGGTCTCCAGGTCGGTCTCGGTGTCCGCGCCGCCGCGGTCTACCGACTGAATCAGCAGGGCACGCTGCAGCTGACCGAGAACACGCTCGACGTCGGCATCCGCGGCGAGGGCTTCTTCAACATCCAGCTGCCGAACGGTCAGACCGCCTACACGCGCTCAGGCTCCTTCCAGCTGTCGCCGACAGGGCAGGTCGTGACCCAGGACGGCTACACCGTGCTTCCGGGCGTGACCGTGCCGCAGAACACGCTCGACATCTCGATCAACGCCGCGGGCCAGGTCTACGCCAAGCTCGACGGCGTGGTCGCCCCGCAGCTCCTCGGCCAGTTCACGCTGTCGAACTTCCCGAACGTCGCCGGCCTCGAGTCGGTCGGCCAGAACCTGCTGCTGCAGACCCCCGCCTCCGGCAACCCGGTCGCCGGCACGCCGAGCGCGCTCGGCTTCGGCACGCTGCAGCAGGGCTTCCTCGAAGCCTCGAACGTCAACGCGGTGGCGGAGATCACCAACCTGATCACCGCCCAGCGCGCCTACGAGCTCAACTCGAAGGTGATCCAGTCGACCGACGACATGATGGGCATCATCAACCAGCTGAAGTAGCCCTGACCCGACACTGAAAGCCTAGCGCCATGAACCGCACTCTCCGCCTTCTCGCTCTCTGCCTCTCGCTGGCGCTCACGCCGGTCGCCGGCAGCTTCGCCGACCTCCCTAAGCCCGCGCTCAAGGTCAAGGCGCAGGTGAACGGCGATGCCATCCGGCTCGGCGACCTGTTCGAGAACGTCGAGGCGGAGAAGGCGGAGATCCGCGTCGGCGAGGCGCCGGCGCCGGGCAACATGACGACGTACCAGCCGTCCCAGCTCGCGGCGATCGCCCGGTCCAACGGCCTCGACTGGAAGCCGCAGACCTACATGGACAAGATCGTGATCGAGCGTCAGGGGCAGCTCGTCTCGAAGGCGACCGTGGATGCGGCGCTGCGTACGGCTCTGGCCGCCAAGGGCGTGACCGGCGACCTCGAGTTCGAGATCGCGAGCCGCGCCTACCAGCTCTACGTCTCCGAGGTCCAGGCCCCGACCGTCGCGGTCGACCTTGCCCACTTCGATCCGGACAGCCGGTCGTTCATCGCAGAGTTCAGGGCGCCGGCCGACGAGCCGCGCGCCGACAAGATCCGCGTCGCCGGCCGCGCCCACACCATGATCGACGTGCCCGTCCTCAGCCGCCGGATGATGCCGAACGAGATCATTCGCAACTCGGACCTGACCTGGGTCAAGATGCGCTCCGGCCCGCAGCTCGCCAACAACGCGACCCTGCTCGAGGACGTGCTCGGCAAGACCCCGAAGCGCCCGCTCCAGGCCGGCCAGCCGATCCGCCAGTCCGACCTCGGCGCCTTCACCCTGGTCCAGCGCAACGAGAGCGTGACCATGATCGTCCGCACCAAGTCGATGACCTTGACCGTCCAGGGCAAGGCGCTCGACGACGGCGCCGAAGGCCAGGCAATCCGGGTGCAGAACCCGAAGAGCAACCGCAGGGTCGAGGGCCGGGTCTCCGGTCCAGGCGAAGTCACGGTGATCGTCGGCGCGCTATCCGCCGCCCTCGGCTCCTCGTCGCCCCGCACCGTCGTCCAGCGCTAACCACTCGACCAAAGATCCCAAGAAGGACCGCATAATCATGCGTATCGCCCGCCTCGCCTCTCTCGGTCTCGCCGTCCTGGCGCTCGCCGGCTGCTCCGCTCTCGACCGCTTGGCCAATGTCGGCGAGCAGCCGAAGATGAGCGCGATCCAGAACCCGCAGGCGGCGACCGGCTACAAGCCCGTCAGCATGCCAATGCCCGCGCCGATCACCGCCGAACGCCAGCCTGCCTCGCTGTGGGCGGCGGGCTCGCGCGGCTTCTTCAAGGATCAGCGCGCCGGCCGCGTCGGCGACATCCTGACTGTCCTGATCGAGATCAACGACAAGGGCCAGTTCGAGAACACCTCGACCCGCACCCGCACCAACACCAACACCGCCGGCATCTCGAACCTGTTCGGCCTACAGGGCCTGATCAACCGCGCGCTGCCCGGCACCGACAACCAGACGCTGGTCGATACCTCGTCGGCGCTGTCGAACGAAGGCAAGGGCACGATCGACCGCAGCGAAGAGATCAGCCTCAAGGTCGCGGCGACCGTCACCCAGGTGCTGCCGAACGGCAACATGGTCGTGATCGGCCGCCAGGAAGTGAAGGTGAACTACGAGGTCCGCGAGCTGCAGATCGCCGGCATCATCCGGCCCGAGGACATCAGCACGCTCAACACCATCAGCTACGAGAAGATGGCCGAGGCGCGGATCTCCTACGGCGGCCGCGGCCACATCACCGACGTCCAGCAGCCGCGCTACGGCGACCAGGTCCTCGACATCCTCCTGCCCTTCTAAAGGGCGGAGACCAAGCTCCGAGGCGCGCCGGTTTCCCCCACCCCGCCGGCCGCAACGGAAAAAGGGCCGGTGCCGCAAGGCACCGGCCCTACGCTTTTGCGCCTCAGCGGCCGAGGCCCGCGGCGACGTTCACCGCCAGCGCCAGGATGACGGTGTTGAAGAAGAACGAGACGACCCCGTGGGCGAGCGTGAGCCGCCGCATGACGCTGGACTGGACCTGCACGTCGGAAACCTGGGCCGTCATGCCGATGACGAAGGCGTAGTAGAGAAAGTCGGCGACCAGCGGCTCCTCGGTGCCGGGAAACACGAGACCGCCTTCGTCCCGGTTCCCGTCGGTCCCCTCCGCCTTGCCGTAGTAGACATGCGCATAGTGCATCGCCGCGAGCGTGTGGAGCGTGCACCAGCCGAGCGGCACGTTGGCGACCAGCAGGGCGACGTGGAAGGGATTCGCCGCGACGTCCTGGTTCACGACGGTCAGGATCGATCCGATGCTGAGCCCGATCACCACCAGCGTCATCAGGACGATGATCGCGATTCCCTCGTCCTCGATGCTCGCCCGACGGCGCATCGTCGACAAAGTCATCCGCCTCGTCAGCATCCCCATAGCCGCCAGATAGGCGATGAAGAACGCATCTCCCGCGGCGGTCAGCCGGATCGGCAGGTGAAGCGACCCCGTGACGGAGAAGACCACGGCCCCGGCCGCGACCGACGCGTAGAAACGGGCGTGTTGAGTCGCGTGACGACGAAGGGCCGCGATCACCTTGAGGGCTCCGGCTGGTCCGGGCCCCACCCTAGCGCGTCGAGCCGACGCCCGCTCAGTCGTCGCGGTGCGTGCGCTCGAGCCGCTCGTGACGCTCCTGGGCCTCGAGGCTCAGCGTCGCGATCGGACGCGCTTCGAGGCGGCGGAGCGAGATCGGCTCGTCGGTCTCCTCGCAGTACCCATAGACCCCGTCGACGATGCGCTGCAGCGCTTCGTCGATCTTGGAGATCAGCTTGCGCTCGCGATCCCTGGTGCGCAGCTCGATCGCATGATCGGTCTCCATCGAGGCGCGATCGGCGATGTCCGGTTGCTGGAGATTTTCCTCGGTGAGATGGCGCAACGTCATGTTGGCCTCTCGGAGCAGCTCCTCGCGCCAGCGCAGCAGCTTCTGGCGAAAGTATTCCCGCTGCAGCGGGTTCATGAACTCTTCTTCGTCCGACGGACGGTAATGCGGAGGAAGCTGGATCGGCAGACTCTTCGCAGATGTCGTAGATGCCACGGACGCCCTCTTGCTAATCAGCCCAACCTTGAAGGCGCGCGGAGCATACAGATGGTGCCCCCGGGCATCAAGCGTCCCGCACAGGCGAAGTCGCCCGATATCCCGTTGAAAAATATGACAATTTTATCAAAGGGGAGCGGACCCGCCGCTCCAGCGGCGATCAGGCGCTGATGTCCAGCTTGGCGAGCTCGACCCGGGCGCGAAGCTCGATCTCGTCGAGGACCTCGGTGAGTCTGGGATCCATCGTCTGCTCGCGGTGCTGCTTGACCAGTTGGTCGAGAGCCTCGAGCCGATCGCGGGGAATCGAACCGGCAAGGAGCCCGATCCGGATCTCTTCCAGGCGGTCGAGAATGTCCGAGGCGCGCTGCTTGGCCCGGCCGCCGGAGCGATCGGTCGCATCACGAGTAGCGAACAGGGGATCGAGAGGGGCGGCCGCGCCGGTCGCGCGCGGGGCTTCCGGCTCGTCGGTACCTTCGAGCAGCTTCGAGAACTCGCCCGGCTTCGCCTGGGCCCCCTTGTCGGGCCGGCGAACCGAGGCAGCCTTGGCCGTGCCCGTCGGATCGACTTTCATGGGCCTCCTGCCCGTAACGCCCCCTATATATCGTTACAGAAACAGCCGGAGCAACTAGTTAAACGAATGGGCGCGACCGAAACCTTAGCATAGGTCGCGAATGGCCCGAGCCGGCAAAATCTGCCGGGGAGCCGGTACCGAATTACCAGCCGCACCCGGCTAACCCACGGGGAATCCCGGATTTCAGGGCCATTTCCATGGCATGCTTCTCGCATCTGAAGGCCTCGCAAGGAGTGCCTCATGACTGCCCGACCGCCGTCCCCGTCCCTGCTGAGCCGCTGGTTTGCCGCGGCCGCGTTGCTGTTCGTCCTCCTGGCCCCGAC
>CAZZLX010000252.1:2758-5970 GCA_964655235.1 uncultured Rhizobium sp. | reverse complement strand
CGAGCCAGGCCCGCGCCTTCTTCATGGTGTCGCAGTTCTTGATGCCGTAGATGGTGACGGGCTTGGCCATGTCAGGCGCTCCGAAGGGGGAAGGTCTTCAGCACGACGTGCTTGCTCTCCGAGAGCAGGCTGTGGATCAGCATGAACTCGTCGACCTTCCACCGGACCGGCTGGCGCAGCGGCTCGGCGGGGATCGGCGTCCTGTCATACATCAGGGTGACGTGAGGATTGAAGCTGCGGCTCGGCTCCCGGATCTTCCCCGTCTCCAGCGCATCGCTGAGCGCACGTTCCAACGTCCGGACGCCGCTCATCCCGTCGTCTCCGACGAGTACGATGCAGTATTGAAAGCTGGTCACGCGGTCGAAGGAAACGTCGAAGGGCCGTTGGGCCACCGATGTCGCGGCTTCCCAGAGCTGATCGACCAAGCCCCCAGGTATGCCGTTGAAGTCGCCGATATGCCTCAGCGAGACATGCAGCAACGACGTTGCACACGGCCAAGACGTCAGATGATGCCGATTACGTAGGTTCCACGCTACCTGTCGCGCCGAATATGCGGCCTGCGCATCGAGGCGAATGCCGAGGAAGAGCCGGTCCTTGAGACCGCCGAATTTCTTCGCCGGTTTCGCGGCCCGGACCGCAGGCGCCGCGCCCTGCGGCCTCGCCGGCGGCTCCGGCACGCGCTGGAAGCCCGGCAGGGTGAACTGAGACATGGCGGCCTCGCTCAAGTTCTCTATTTGTTCCATATCACCTCGAAACCTTGATGCCCGTCAAGACCTTCACTCCGTATGGCCAAACGTCCCGAAATCCTGCGCTTCGAGAAGAACGGCTGGGTCCCCAACAGCCGGCTGCTGCCGGTACTGGTCTATCGCGCGGCGATCGACATCCGGGGGGACGATCCGGCCGAGAATTTCGAAACCCTGTTCGAGAAGCACGGATGGAAGCCCGACTGGCGCGACAAGATCTTCCGCTATCACCACTACCACTCAACCGCGTACGAGGTGCTCGGCTTCGCCAGCGGCTCGGCCATGCTGGTGCTCGGCGGCCCGAGCGGTACCGAGATCGCGGTTCATGCTGGCGACGTGGCATTGCTGCCGGCGGGCACCGGCCATCGGCAACGCTGGGCAAGCCCTGACTTCCTCACCGTCGGCGCCTACCCGCCCCGCCAGAAATGGGATATCCGTCGAACCGCGCCGACGCCGAAGATGCTCGAGAAGATGCAGGCTCTCCCCTTCCCCGCGTCCGATCCGGTGTCCGGCAGAGGCGGCCCGATGACGAGGCTGTTGAAGCGAGCATGAGATGCCGGTCGAGCTGAACCACACGATCGTCTGGTGCACCGACAAGGCGCGATCGGCCGGATTCCTCGCCGAGATGCTCGGGCGGCCCGCGCCGCGCGCGTTCCTGCACTTCCTGATCGTCGACATGGACAACGGCGTCTCTCTCGACTTCTACCAGCAGGACGAAAAGCCGGCGTTGCAGCACTACGCCTTCCTGGTGGCCGAGGCGGAGTTCGATCAGGTGGTCGCGCGCATCCGGAAGAAGGGCCTCGACCACTGGGCCGACCCGGCGCGCTCGCAGGCCGGCCAGATCAATCGCCACTGGAACGGCCGCGGCGTCTACTTCGAGGATCCGGACGGGCACCTGCTCGAAGTGATCACGAAATCCTACGGCGATCCGGGCGGGATCGTTCAGCAGACTCAGAAGACCTGATGGCGCGCCCCTCGCCCGCGCCGTTCCGGGCCGAACATATACTTAGGACTTGACCTAAGTATTTACGCGTCCCATGTTCCCACCATGCAAGCTGCCCAGCCGATCGACGGCGTGTTCAAGGCGCTCGCCGACCCGACCCGACGTCAGGTGATCGCTCGCCTGAGCCGCGGCGCGGCTTCGGTCAGCGAGCTGGCCGAGCCGTTCGAGATGGCGCTGCCGTCCTTCGTCGAGCACCTGAAGGTGCTGGAGGGATGCGGCCTCGTCTCGTCGCGCAAGGCCGGGCGCGTGCGCACCTATCAGATCGAATCCAAGCGGCTTCGGCTGGCCGAGGACTGGCTCTCCCAGCAACGCAGCTTGTGGGAAGACCGCCTCGACCGGTTCGACGCCTATGCCCTGTCGCTCAAGGAGAGACGCAAATGATCATCAAGACCGATCCCAAGCTCGACCTCGTGCTGGAGCGCGTCATCGACGTGCCGCGCGAGCTCGTCTGGGAGTGCTGGACCAAGGCCGAGCACATTCCGCACTGGTTCGTGCCGCGGCCTTGGAAGGTCGTCGAGTGCGAACTCGACGTGCGGCCGGGCGGCAAGTTCTTCACCGTCTTCCAGTCGCCGGAAGGCCAGACGTTTCCGAACCACGGCTGCTATCTCGAGGTCACGCCGCACGAGCGCCTGATCTGGACCGACACGTTGAACGAGGGCTATCGCCCCTCGGGCAAGGGCTTTCTGCCGGAGGACATGCCGCTCACGGCGATCCTGACCTTCACGCCAGAGGGCAAGGGTACGCGCTACAACGCAACCTGCCTGCACAAGAGCGAGGAAGGCCGGAAGAAGCACGAAGCCATGGGCTTCTTCGAAGGCTGGGGCACCTGCATCGACCAGCTCGTCGAATACAGCAGGGCGATGAAGCGCTAGAGCTTCTTCGGAATCTCGAGCCCGCGCTGCACGGCCGGCCGCTGGAGCCCACGCTCCAGCCAGGCGGGCACCCGCTTGAACGATGCGTAATCGACCAGATCGCCGGCGCCGTAGAAACCGACAAGGTTGCGCACCCAGCCCAGCATCGAGATGTCGGCGATCGAGTATTCGCCCATGATCCAGTCGCGGCCATCGAGCCGCGTCTCGATCACGCCGAGCAGGCGCTTGGATTCATCCGCGTAGCGCCTGAGCGGCCGCTTGTCCTCGTACTCGCGGCCCGCGAACTTGTGGAAGAAGCCGGCCTGCCCGAACATCGGGCCGATCGCCGCCATCTGGAAGAAGACCCACTGCATGGTCTCGTAGCGGCCGGCAGCGTCGGCGGGGATCAGCTTGCCGGTCTTCTCGGCGAGGTAGACGAGGATCGCGCCGGACTCGAAGAGGCCTAGCGGCTTTCCGCCCGGACCGTCGGGATCGATGATCGCCGGGATCTTGCCGTTGGGATTGAGCGACAGGAACTCGGGCGTCCAGGTCTCGTTGGCGCCGATGTCGATGCGATGCGGCTCATAGGCGAGGCCGATCTCCTCCAGCATGATC
>CAZZLX010000252.1:0-2748 GCA_964655235.1 uncultured Rhizobium sp. | reverse complement strand
GAGACCTTCACGCCGTTCGGCGTCGGCAGCGAATAGAGCTGCAGGATTTTCGGGTTCTTCGCCGGCCAGCGCTTGGTGATCGGAAACGAGGAGAGGTCGGCCATGGGAGCTCCGGAGGATCGGGATGCTCCCATCTTACCTCTTCCGGTCCCGATGCAGCCGGTAGGCGCGATAGAGAAGCGCCACCCCGACCCAGGCGGCGATCGCCGCCAGAGGATAGGCCAGCACCTCAGGGAAAAACGCGATCAGCAGCGAAGCCAGGGCCAGGACGAGGCCCATGCCGAGAGTGAGCCGCGCCTCGACCGCGTCCAGGACGCGGCGATTGGTCAGTGCCGCGCCGACCGCCCGGCCCAACCGCATGGCGCCCGCGGCCGCCCGGCTGGTGCTGCCACCACCGCTGCCCATGATCCGGGCATGCGCGAGATGCGGCGAGCGCATGCGGCGCTTCTGGTCGAGCACGATCTCCGTCGCGTTGGTGAGGTCCGCTTCGTACATCCGCGCCATCTCGCCGGCGAACGACGTATCCTCGATCACGGCATCCAGCTCGCAGTTGCCGAGCCAGCTCGCGATGTTGAGGTTGGTCGATCCGACGCGGGCCCAGCGATCGTCCATGACCGCGGTCTTCGCGTGCAGCATCGTGCCGTTCCATTCGAAGACGCGCACGCCCGCTTCGAGCAGCGGCCGGTAGCCCGACCTCGTGAGCGGCCGCAGCAGCGGAAGATCGGTCGCACCCGGGACCAGCAGCCGCACGTCGACGCCGTCGCGCGCCGCAGCGCGCAGCGCCTGCACGTAGGATGAGGTGCCGGCGTAGTAGGCGTCGGTCAGCCACAGGCGCTGCCTGGCGAGCGCCGCCACCAGCTGGTCGAGACGCAGCATGCCGGCGGTCGAGGGTTCGCTTGCGACGATCCGGAGGCTGACGTCGCCCGCGGGCGGCGGCGGCGCGATCTCGCTCTCGCCAAACGGATCCCCCATGGACGACCAGGCACGGGCGAAGGCGGTCCTGACCTCGGCCACGGCGCAGCCCCGGATCTCGACGCCGGTGTCCCGCCACGGCGCCAGTCCGCGCGCCGGATCGCCGAGCCAGGCGCCGGCGACGCACAGGCCCGATATGAAGGCCACTTCGCCGTCTACCTCCA
Organism: uncultured Rhizobium sp.; assembly: GCA_964655235.1. Classification (GTDB taxonomy): domain Bacteria; phylum Pseudomonadota; class Alphaproteobacteria; order SHVZ01; family SHVZ01; genus SHVZ01. The sequence continues at coordinate 1,612 of CAZZLX010000252.1, read as the reverse complement.
GCATCTTGCGGTGATCGCGGGACGGCCAGGCGAACGGGCTGTCGAAGCGCGGCGGGTTGTAGCAGCGTACTTCCACGCCGGCGGCGCGCAGGCGCTGCCAGTAGCTGCGCCCGGCCTTTCCCAGGTTGCCGAACCAGTCGTAGATCACGCGGACCGGAACGCCTTCCCGCGCCTTCGCGGTCAGCGCGTCGGCGAACTCGCCGCCGATAGCGTCGTCGGCGACGAAATAGCTCTCGAAGTGGATGTTGCGACTGGCTGCGCGGATCGCCTCCAGCCAGGCCGGGAAGTTCTCGGCCGCGTCCTTGAGGATCCGCACGCGGTTGCCGTCGATCAGCGGCGCGCCGGCCGCACGCGAGAAGGCCCGCGCCGCAAGCCCCCGCATCTGCGGAACCGCGGCCTGCTCGTCCCAGACCGTGCGCGGCTGGAAGCGTCGCATCAGGCCGGCCCGTCCTGCGGGGCCAACGAGACCGCGCCCCAAGATGACGAATGGTTTATGCGAGATCCGGGGTCCATAAGAGCTATCCTATCGACAGACACGGCAGACGGCAGCGACGACCGCATGACGAGGACACGCCCCGCCCCGGCGGCATGGCTGAGGGCAACGAACGACATCACCCAGCAATTCCTCGCGGCCGGCGGGCGGGCCGACATTGTCAGCCTCGCCGGTGGGTTGCCGGCGGCCGAGCTCTATCCGATCGCCGAGATCGAGCAGGCAACCAAGCGGGCGCTGGAGAGGCACGGATCGGCCGCGCTCGAATACGGTGCGGTCGAGGGCTTCCCGCCGCTTCGCGCCCTGATCGCCGAGCGCTTCTCGGCCGAGACCGGCGGACGCTTCACCGCGGCGAACGTGCTGCTGACCTCGGGCTCGATGCAGGCGCTCGACCTGCTCGGCAAGGTGCTGATCGATCCGGGCGACCTGATCGTGGCGCAGGCGCCTACATATCTCGGTGCGCTCGATGCGTGGCGGCCCCGCCGCCCGACCTACAGGGCGCTCGACTGGAGCGCCCCTGACGCCGCGACCTTCGCCCAGGCGAAATTCGTCTACGCGGTTCCCAACTATTCGAACCCGACCGGCGTCCTGGTGGCGCAGGCGAAGCGCCTCGCCCTGCTCGAGGCGGCAGCCAAGGCCGGCACCTGGCTGGTCGAGGACGATCCTTATCTCACCATGCAGCTCGACGGCCCGCCGCCGCCGAGCATCCTGAGCGTCGCCGCGAAGCAGGGCGCGCGTTCCTATGACGGGCCGGTGATCTATCTCGGCACCGTGTCGAAGAGCCTGGTGCCCGGGCTTCGCGTCGGCTGGACGCTGGCGGCGCCCGACATGATCCAGCAGCTCGTCCTCGCCAAGCAGGCGACCGACCTCTCCAGCAGCATGTTCACGCAAGCCGTCGCCTTCGAGCTGCTGGCGGCGAAGGTCGACGTCGCGCACTCGGCATCGATCGTGCCTGCCTATCGCGAGCGCCGCGATGCGCTCATCGCCGAGGCGACGCGGCATCTCGGCGCCTGGTTCGAGTGGGAGGTGCCGCCGGGCGGGATGTTCGTCTGGATGCGCTCCAAGGGGAACGCGATCGATACCGACGAACTCTATCGCTTCGCCATGGAGGAGAAGGTCGCC
>CAZZLX010000251.1:0-5978 GCA_964655235.1 uncultured Rhizobium sp. | reverse complement strand
GGCGGCGGGCTGGGCCATGTCTTGAAGGCTCCGTGACGTGAGACCGGCGGCGCAAGTGGCGCCGCCGGTCGGACTTACGCTATGCCGAGGAGATCAATCCTTGGCGATGTTGAACAGCACTAGCTTCGACGTCGGAAGCACGCCCGAGACATTCTTCCGCCAGGCATAGGGCTGATCGTACTGGCCGGTCATGACGTAGGGCACGACCTCCCAGAGGCGGCGATGCAGCTTGTCGAGCGTCGCCATCCGCTCTTCCTTGGTCGAGGCGTTGATGAAGCCGTTGCGCAGCTTCTCCACTTCCTCGTCCGCTGCCCAGCCGGCCCAGCTCGAGTCAGTCGACATGTTGGTGCCGAGGTTGGTGAGCGGGTGGTGCCAGGTCGACCAGGACCCCGAGGCCGACCACAGGTGCCAGCCGCCGTTCTCGCCCGGCTTGTTCTTGTTGCCGCCGAAGCGGGTCACCATCGTACCCCAGTCCATCATCTCGAGTTCGACGTTGACGCCGGTCTTGCGGAGACCGTCGACGAGCACCTCAGTGATCGCACCAATATGGGCGATTTCTTTGGTGCCGATCACGTAGATCTTCTCGCCCTTGTACCCGGCCTCGGCCAGCAGCTGCTTGGCCTTCTCGCGGTTGACCTTGCGGTAGGGCTCGGAGCCGACCTCGGTGCCGTAGGCGGACTTGCAGACGTAGTAGCTGTAGCACTCGTTCCACCACTTCTTGTCGCCGAAGCCGGCGGCAAGGAAATCCTCCTGCGAGGCGATGAGCGCCAGCGCCTGGCGGGCCTTCGGATTGTTGAACGGCGGATGCAGCGCGTTCGGGCGGAAGAAGCCGAAGCCACCGACCGGATGCACCTTCTGGACGACGATGTCCTTGTTCGCCTCGAGCAGCGGCAGGATGTCGCCCGCCGGCATGTCGATCATATCGACTTCACTCTTAAGAAGCGCATTGGCGGCCGTGTTGGCGTCGGGGATGACCTTGAAGACGAGGCGGTCGACCTTCGCCTGCTTGCCGCCGGCCATGGCATTGGGCGGCTCGGAGCGCGGCACATAGTCGGCGTTCTTGACATAGACGACCTCGGAGCCCGGCTTCCACTCGGAGGCCACGAACTTGAATGGTCCGGAACCGATCTGCGCATCGTTGGGGACGGCAGTGAACGGATCGACCATCGCCTCCTTCTCGCGCATCATCGCCGGGAAATTGCCCGCGTGGTTTCCGAGCGAGTACTCGACCCAGGCATAGGGCTGCTTCATCTTGATGGTGAAGGTGTTCGCGTCGACCGCATCGACGGAAGCGACGCTCTCGCCCATCTTGCGGCCGATCGGGTCGCGCTTCATCCAGCGGTTGATGGACGCGATGATGTCCTTGGTGGTGACGGCCGTGCCGTCATGCCACTTGAGGCCCGGACGCAGCGTCATCGTGTAAGTGAGCCTATCCGACGAAAGCGCGGAGTTGCTCACCATCTGAGGCATCGGCTGCAGGTCCACGTCCCAGGCGAAGAGCTGGTCGTAGATGTTGGTCGCGTGCATCGTGGTGATCGTCGCCGCGGCCTGCAGCGGATCGAGCACGCGGAGGTCCGCGTGCGGAACGATCGTGAGCGTCTTCTGCGCCGCCGCCGGATGCGCGGCGAGACCAAGGCCCAAGGCCAGGGACATCGTCGTCAGAGCGCCTAAGCGCCCGCTATAGGACTTCATCTCATCGCCTCCCGATTATTGATCCGCCCCGAAGCTCTCGGATCGGAAATCGATCCGGGCCGCCCAACTGTCCGGCCGGCGTCACCCCCTGTCAATTGCGGGCACTGACGGCCGAAACCGGATTTGCCGAAAAAGAAAAGGCCGGTGGGACGCGGATGCGCTCCACCGGCCTCGGATCACGTCGGACGCCTATTCCTTGCTGATGTTCCAGAGCACCAGCTTGGAGGTCGGCAGCACGCCCTTGATGTTGTTGCGCCAGGCGTACATCTGGTCGAACTGACCGGTCACGACATAGGGCATCACCTCGTACATCCGCCGCTGCAGCTTCTCGAGCAGCTCCATGCGGGTCTTCTGGTCGGTCGCCTCGATGAAGGCGACGCGAAGCTTCTCGCCCTCGTCGTCAGTCGGCCAGCCGGCCCAGCTACCCTCGGCGTTGAGCACGACGCCGATGTTGGTGAGCGGGTTGTGCCAGGTCGACCACGAGTTGGTCGTGGTGAAGATGTTCCAGTAGCCCGGCTGTCCCGGAGGATTCTTGTTGGTGAGGAAGCGGGTCAGCGTCGTGCCCCAGTCCGCCCACTCGACCTCGGCCTTGACGCCGATCGCGTTGAGGGCGGCGGAGAGGACCTCGGCCTGGGCACCGATCGCCGCGATCTCGCGGGTCGAGGTGATGATGATCTTCTCGCCCTTGTAGCCGGCTTCCTCGAACAGTTTCTTCGCGCGCGCCGGATCGGGCTTGCGGAAGCCCTCGGAACCCGCCTCGGAGCCGTAGACCGACTTGCAGACGAAGAACGAGTAGCACTCGTTCCAGTTCTTCGGGCCGACCGCGGTCTGCATGTAGTCGGACTGCGGAGCGACGAGAGCCAGCGCCTGACGCGCCTTCGGATTGTTGAACGGCGGGTGCAGCGCGTTGGCGCGGATCGCACCGAAGCCACCGACCGGGGCCAGCTTGGACACCGTGATCTGGTTCGACTTCTCGAGCTGCGGCTGCACGTCGGCGGCCGGGCTGTCGATGAAGTCGACCTCGCCCTTCAGCAGCGCCGAGGCGGCGGTCTGCGGATCGGGGATGATCTTGAAGATCAGCTTGTCGACCTTCGCCTGGCGGCCGCCGGCCATGCCGTCCGGCGCCTCCGGCCGCGGCACGTAGTCGGCGAACTTGGCGTAGACCACCTCGTCGCCGGGCTTCCACTCTTCCTTGACGAACTTGTAAGGGCCCGAGCCGATCTGCGCGTCCGCGCCGACCGCGGTCATCGGGTCGATCAGCGCTTCCTTCTCGCGCATGATCGCCGGGTAGTTGCCGGCGTGGTTGCCGAGCGAATACTCGACCCAGGAATACGGCTGCTTCAGCTTGAAGACGAAGGTCTTGTCGTCGACGACCTCGATCGCGGCGAGCACGCCGGCCAGTCGCCGGCCGACGCCGTCGCGCACCATCCACCGCTTCACCGAGGCGACCGCGTCCTTCGACGTCACCGGCGAGCCATCGTGGAACTTGAGGCCCGGGCGCAGCGTCATCGTGTAGGTGAGCTTGTCGTCCGAGACCTTGTAGTCGCCGACCATCTGCGGCTTCGACTGCAGGTTCACGTCCCAGGCGAAGAGCTGATCGTAGATGTTCGAGGCATGCATCGTCGTGATGGTCGCCGCCGCCTGCAGCGGATCGAGGATGCGGAGATCGGCATGCGGGACCACGTACACCGACTTCTGCGCCTCGGCGGGCCCCGCCGTCAGCGCGATCGCCGCCAGCGGCGCGGCGAGAAACGCCAGCCTTTTGCGATAAAGGGACATCACCACCTCCAGTTGAAAACACTTGCCATCCGCGCGACGCGGAAACCCTGGACAACTGAGCGACTGTCGAGCCGCCCGCCGGGGCTGTCAATCGCGCCGCCGGGTTGGCGAAATCACGATTGCCTGTAGCGCCCAACGACCTCTTCGTTCAGCGACACGCCGAAGCCGGGAGCGGCCGAAAGCGCGATCTCGCCCTTCTCCACGGTCGGCTCGCCGTGGAAGAGCTCGGAAAAGAATGTGTCGCCGTCGCGCTCGGGATGGGGGAAGAACTCGGCGAGCGGCATGTTGGCGCTCGCCATGACCAGGTGGAGGTTGTGGTAGTTGTGCGCGTGCGGCACGACCGGAAGGTTGAAGGCCTGCGCCAGCGCCACGATCTTGCGCGCCTCGGTCAGTCCGCCGACGCGGTTGACGTCGAGCTGGACGTAGTCGACGGCGCGCCGCTCGATCAGCTCGCGGAAGCCCCAGCGGGTGAACTCGTGCTCGCCACCGGCGACGGCCACGCCCCCTTCCCGCTTGATCCGGGCATAGCCCTCGATGTCGTCGGGGATCACCGGCTCCTCGACCCAGGTCAGGTGATACGGCTCGAGCATGCGCAGCATCTCGATCGCGTATTGCGCGGTCCAGCCCATGTAGGCGTCCGCCATCAGGTCGACGTCGTCGCCGATCGCCTCGCGCACGACCTTCACCAGCTCAAGGTTCTTCTTCATGCCGGGCCGGCCGTCGCCCGGCCCGTAGCCGAAGCGCATCTTCATCGCGGTAAAGCCATCCCTGGCGTAGCCGGCAGCGATCTCCGCCAGGCGCTCCGGCTTCTTCATCGCGTAGAGCGAACTCGCATAGGCCCGGAGTTTCCCGCGCGTCTTGCCGCCGAGCAGGTTGTAGACCGGCTGCTTGGTCGCCTTCCCCATGATGTCCCAGAGCGCGATGTCGATGCCGCTGATCGCCTCCAGAACGAGGCCCTTGCGGCCGATGTTGATGGTCGAGCGGTACATCTTCTCCCACAGCAGCTCGACGTCGAAGGGCGAGCCGCCGATCACCAGGGGACCCAAGATGTTCTCGACCACCTGCGCCATCGCCTCGGATCCGAGCGCAATGCCGCCGAGCCCCTCGATGCCGTCGTCGGTGGTGACCTTGACGATCACCACCGTTACCTTGTCCTTCCGCATCTCGATCGGCGCGTTGTAGAGGCCGACCGCCATCTCGCGCATCTCGCGGCCGAGATCGAAGAGAACGTCGGTCGGCGTCGTGCTCCACCAGATCGGCGGCGACCACTCGGGCTCGCGGATGCGGATGGCGTCGACCTTGGCGATGCGCATGGGAACTCCGGTCAAAAGGCGCCGCAGGTCACTCGGCGGGAGCCGGAGTGTCAAGCCGGCACGCTGTTTCGCGGACCCAACTGCCATCTTGCTCCCGGTCCGCCCCCGCCCCTAGGCTCGCCGCATCTTCCAGGGAGACTCAAGTTCCGATGGCCACTGACACCCTTCGCGTCGGCGTGACCCGTGATGCCCTTCTCGGCGACACCGGCAAGACCTTCTTCGACCCGGTCGCGCTCGACATCCTGAAGGGTGCCAAGAACGTCTCCTGGGAGTATCTCGAAGAGGGCAAGAAGATGCTGACCGCGGACGACGCGGCCAAGTACGACATCATCTGCCCGGTCGCCGCCGGCATCGGCGCCGACGCCCTCGGCCGCTCCGACATCCGCTTGAAGCTCGTCGCCGGATTCGGCGCCGGCTACGACACCCGCGACGTGAAGGCGCTCTCCGCCGCCGGCGTGCTCCTGACCAACAACCCCGACGCCGTGCGCCGGCCGATGGCGACGACGCAGCTCACATTCCTGCTGGCGCTCGCCCACAAGCTCAACCACAAGGACCGCATCACCCGCGCCGGCAGGTGGGCGGACCAGCGCCAGTACTACGGCGTCGGGCTCACCGGGCGGACGCTGGGATCGATCGGCTTCGGCAACATCGCCAAGGAGCTGTTCAGGATCGCCAAGCCGCTCGACATGAAGTTCATCGCGCACGACCCCTACGCCAATGCCGACGACGCCAGGGCTCTGGGCGTGACGCTGGTCGACTACGACACGCTGTTCCGCGAGTCGGATTTCGCCTGCGTCAACGTGCTGCTGAACGACTCGACGAGAAAGCTGGTCGGAGAGCGCGCCTTCAGCCTGATGAAGCCGACCGCCTACTTCATCTCGGCTGCGCGCGGCCCCATCGTCGACGAGAAGGCGATGTACAACGCGCTCGTCAACAACAAGATCGCCGGCGCCGGCATCGACGTGTTCGAGCAGGAGCCGACATCTCCCGACAACCCGATCCTGAAGCTCGAGAACGTCTTCGTCTCGCCGCACTCGCTCTGCCACACCGACGAGTGCAACCGCCTCCTCGCCGAAGGCTCGTTCAAGTCGGCGAAGGCTTATGCGCGGAAGGAGACCCCGCCGAAGCTGATCAACCCCGACACGCTCCAGCATCCGCGCCAGAAGGCGTATTTCGGGAAATAGAGTTCTAGTT
>CAZZLX010000250.1:0-5998 GCA_964655235.1 uncultured Rhizobium sp. | reverse complement strand
CGATCACGCCGTTCGAGGCGTTCGACACCGCCACCAATCCGATCATCATCGCCGCCGGCAACGACAGCCTGTTTGTCAAGCTCGCGTCCGCGCTCGGCAAGCCGGAGATGGCGAAGGATACGCGCTATCTCACCAACGATCTCCGCAACCAGAACGTCGATGCTCTGAAGGCCGAGATCGAGGCGGTGCTGAAGACCAAGCCAGTGGGACACTGGATGGATCTGCTGGATGCCGCCGGCATCCCGGCCGGTCCGATCAACAACATCGCCCAGGCGATCGAGCACCGGCAGGCAAAGGCGCGCAACATGGTGGTCGAGCTCGAAGATCCGGTCGCCGGCAGGATGAAGTTCATCGGCAACCCGATGAAAATCTCCGGCTTTCCCGACCCCTCGACCCGCGCGCCGGCGCCCGATCTCGACGGCAACCGCGCCCAGATCCTGGCCGAGCTGAAATAGCCATCAAGGACCACGCACATGACCAACCAGCTCTCGCCCAATCTCGATCCGCGCGCGCTCGCCGGCCTGCTCTCAGGGAAACACCTGATCGACGGCGCGCTGGTGCCGGCGGCCTCGGGCAAGACCTTCGAGGTCAAGAGCCCGGCGACGCGCGAGACCGTGGCGAAGGCCGCGTTCGGCGAAAAGGCTGACGTGGACGTCGCGGTCGCGGCGGCGAAAAAGGCGCAGGGCGCCTGGGCGAAGCGCCCGGCACGCGAGCGCGGCAAGCTGATCGCCGAGTGCGGGCGCGTGCTGTCCGGCCATGTCGAGGAGCTGGGCCGGCTGATCGCGCTCGAGACCGGCAAGGCGCTTCGCACCGAGAGCCGTGTCGAGGCCTCGGTGCTGGCCGACGCCTTCACTTTCTACGGCGGTCTCGGTTCGGAGCTTAAGGGCGAGACCATCCCCTTCAATCCGAACATGCTGTCGATGACGATTGTCGAGCCGATCGGCGTGGTCGGCGCGATCATCCCGTGGAACGTGCCGCTGATGCTGATGGCGCTCAAGATCGCGCCGGCGATGGTGGCGGGCAACGCGGTGGTCGTTAAGTCGGCCGAGGAAGCCCCGCTTGCCGTTCTCCGCGTCTGCCAGATCCTGAACCAGATCCTGCCGCCGGGCGTGTTCAACATGCTCTCCGGCATGGGCCCCGAATGCGGCGCGCCCCTGGTCGCGCACAAGGACGTCGGCAAGGTCACGTTCACCGGCTCGGTCGAGACCGGGAGGATCGTCTACAAGACCGCGGCCGAGAAGCTGATCCCGGTCACGCTCGAGCTCGGCGGCAAGTCACCGATGATCGTCATGGGCGATGCCGACCTCGATCGCGCGGTCGACGGCGCGGTCGTCGGCATGCGCTTCACCCGCCAGGGGCAGAGCTGCACCGCGGCCTCCCGCATCTTCGTGCACGAGTCGATCCACGACGCCTTCGTCTCGAAGCTGAAGGCGAAGGTCGATGCGATGAAGATGGGCGACCCGCTCGACGAGACGACCGACATCGGCACGATCGTCTCGACCCAGCAGTTCGAGAAGGTCGAGAGCTACATCAAGTCCGGGGAATCCGAGGGCGGCGTGGCCCTTCGCTGCTCGGCGAAGCCCGCGCAGGCCGCGCTCAAGGACGGGCTTTACGTGCAGCCGGTGATCTTCACCGGGCTCTCCAACGACAGCCGTGTCGCCCGCGAGGAGATCTTCGGGCCCGTCACCTGCGTCATCAAGTTCAAGGACTACGACGAGGTCATCGCCGCGGCGAACGACACCGAATACGGCCTCGCCGCCTCGATCTGGACCACCAACCTGAAATGGGCGCTGGATGCGACCCGCCGGATCGACGCCGGCCTGGTCCAGGTGAACCAGAACCTCGTGGTCCAGCCCGGCATGTCCTATGGCGGCTTCCGCGCCTCGGGCCTCGGCAAGGAGGCATCGCTGGAAGCCATGTTGGAGCACTTCACCCGCAAGAAGATGGTGATGGTGAACCTGCAATAGGGCTCGGGTGTCATTAGCCTGATGCGCATCGTCGGCTGGATCCTCTCGGGCCTGCTGGGCCTCTGCCTACTGGTGCTCGTCGCCGCGACGGGTCTCCTGTGGGGCGGGCTGCCGGACACGAGCGGCGAGGTCAGGCTCGACGGGCCGTCGGCGCCGATCACCATCGTCCGCGACACGCGTGGCATCCCCTACATCAAGGCGACGAGCGAGACCGACGCCGCCTTCGCGCTGGGCTACGTTCACGCCCAGGACCGCTTCGCCCAGATGGAGCTGATGCGTCGTCTGGTCTCGGGCCGTCTTTCGGAGCTCTACGGCGCAGTCACGGTCGAATCCGACCGTTTCATGCGGACGTTGGGCCTCGGTCGGCTCGCCGAGGAAGGTGTCGCCAAGCTCTCGGCCGAGACTCAGGCCGAGCTCGCCGCCTACGCCGCCGGCGTCAATGCAGCGCTTGCCCGCCGCTGGCTGCCGCCGCCCGATCTCGTCCTCGCCGGCGCACCCGAGCCCTGGACGCCGGCGGATACGCTCAAATGGCAACGGCTGATGGCCTTGCAGCTGACCTGGAACTGGCGTGACGAGCTTGCCCGCGTACGCCTCTCCGCGCAGCTCTCGCCAGATCAGCTCCGCGATCTGTTCGACCGCACGGCCGACGGTCCTTACGTGCCTTTGGCCGAGCTCGACCCTGATCACGCGCGGCGACTGCTCGCCGCCATCCCGCCGGAAGCCGAGCCGCGCACCGCTTCGAACATCTGGGCGCTGTCGGGCACGCGCACCGAGACCGGCAAGCCACTGCTCGCCAACGATCCGCACTTGGCCCTGACCTTGCCGAACCTCTGGTACCTGGCGCGTATCGAGCTTCCGGATCGCGTGCAGGTGGGTGCCACCGCGCCCGGCGTGCCGTTCACGGTCCTCGGCCACAACGGCCGCGTCGCCTGGGGCATGACGACGACGCAGGCGGACTCGGCCGACCTCTTCGTGCTCGACGTGATGCCCGACGGCCGCTACCTCGCCGCCGACGGCCCACGCGCCTTCCAGAGCCGCACCGAGACGATCCAGGTCAGGCGCGGCGATCCGATCTCGCTCACCATTCGCGAGAGCCTGCACGGGCCGATCATCTCGGACGCGCTCCGCCGCGTCGCACGCGAGAACCAGGCCGTCGCCCTCGCCTCGACCGCGCTGCAGCCGGACGACCACACCGCCGACGCTCTTGCGCGCCTGCTTCGTGCGACGTCGATCGCCGATGCGCAGGCGGCGCTCGGCGACTTCCAGGCACCGTTGCAGAATGTCGGCGTCGCTGACACCGCTGGTCATATCGGCCTCTTTATTTCTGGGCGAATTCCTGTGCGCGACGGCGACGGCTGGATGCCGGCGCCCGGCAGCGATCCGGCGCGCGCCTGGAAAGGCTGGCGACAGCGCGATCCCGACTTCACGGTGATCGATCCGCCGTCGGGCCGCATCGTCAACGCCAACAACGCCCCGGTCGCCGATCCGGCGGCGCGCGGCTACGGGCTCGACTTCGACACCGCCTACCGCGCGCGGCGGATCGCCGAACGTCTCGATGAGCGCCCCAAGGCGACGGCGCGCGACATGGTCGAGCTGCAGACCGACGTGGTCTCGACGATGGCCAGGGACGTGCTGCCGACCCTGCTCAAGCTCACGCCGCGCAGCGAGACGGCGTCCCAGGCCCTCGACCGGCTTACCGCATGGAACGGCGAGATGCGCCGCGACCGGCCGGAGCCGCTGATCTTCACCGCCTGGTGGCGTCACCTGCTTCACGCGGTCTTCGCCGACGATCTGGGCGACGCCTGGGGCGAGGTGCTTCCGCGACCGGGCGTGGTGACGCGGGCCCTGACCGAGCGCACCGCGTGGTGTGATGTCGTCTCGACCCCTGCGATCGAGACGTGCCCCGAGCGCCTTTCCTACGCGCTCGACGAAGCGCTCAAGGATCTGACACGGAGGTACGGCACCAATCCTGACAAGTGGCGCTGGGGTATGGCCCATCGCGCCCGCCTCGGCCATCCGCTGCTGGGCCGGATCCCGGTGATCGGCGAGCTGTTCAAGGTCGAACCCGAGACCGACGGCGACAATTGGACCGTCAACCGGGCGCAGAGCCGACTGCTCGACGACTATGATCCCTTCGGCGACGTGCACGGCGCCGGATATCGCGCGGTCTATGATCTCGCCGACCTCGACCGTTCCCTCTTCCAGATGTCGCTGGGCCAGTCCGGCCATCGGCTCTCGCCGCACTTCTCCGATCTCGCCCGCTCCTGGGCCGACGGCTCCCCCTTCCGCCTCGGCAGCCAGCCGGAAGGACCGACCGCGACGCTGACGCTCCGTCCGCGCTAAAAGGGTCCATGACCGTCACGCTCGCCGACATAAGTGCCGCTGCCAAGGCGCTCGAGGGCCACATCGTCCGCACGCCGACCGTGCCCGCCCCCGGGCTTTCGGCCGAGCTCGGCTGCGATCTCCGCCTCAAGCTCGAGACCCAGCAGCATACCGGCTCGTTCAAGCCGCGCGGCGCCTTCGTCAAGATCCAAAGCCTCGGCGAAGCACAGCGACGGGCCGGCGTAATTGCGATGTCGGCCGGCAATCACGCCCAGGGCGTCGCCTTCTGGGCAGGCCGTCTCGGCATTCCGGCGGTCATCGTCATGCCGAAGGCGACGCCGTTCTCGAAGGTCGAACGTACGCGCTCTTTTGGTGCCAAGGTCGAGCTGCACGGCGCCAATCTGAGCGAAGCGGCCGAGCATGCCGAGAAGCTCTCAAGCCGTGACGGGCTCACCTTCGTGCATCCCTACGACGATCCGCATGTGATCGCGGGCCAGGGCACGCTTGCGCTCGAAATGCTGGCAGACGCGCCCGATCTCGACTGCCTTGTGATTCCGATCGGCGGTGGCGGCATGGCGTCCGGCATCGCGGTCGCCGCCAAGGCGCTGAAGCCCGGTATCGAGATCGTCGGCGTGCAGGCGAAGCTCTATCCGTCGATGGCGCAGGCTCTCGCCAACCAGCCGCCGACCTCGGGCGGCGACACACTGGCCGAGGGCATCGCGGTCAAGGCGCCGGGCCGGATCACGCGCGAGATCATCCGCAAGCACGTCTCCGAAATCCTGCTCCTCGACGAAAGCGCCATCGAGGACGCGGTCCAGAACCTCGCCGAGAGCCAGAAGCTTGTGGCGGAGGGCGCCGGCGCCGCCGGTGTCGCCGCCATCCACACCAACTCTGCGCGCTTCCGCGGGCGGTGCGTGGGCACCGTCATCTGCGGCGGCAACATCGACTCGCGCATGCTGGCCTCGGTCCTAATGCGCGGCCTCGTCCGCGACGGGCGGATGGCGCGCATCCGGGTGGAGCTTTCGGACGCGCCCGGTCAGCTCGCCGCGGTCGCGACCCTGATCGCCGCCGCCGGCGGGAACATCGTCGAGAGCTACCACCAGCGCCTGTTCCAAGACGTGCCGATCAAGCACGCAGAGCTCGACGTGGTCATCGAGACCCGCAACCTGGATCATGTCCATGAGATCCTGGACCGGCTTAGAGACGCAGGCTTCCCGCCTCGCCTCCTGTCGGTGAACAAGGAAGCCGGCGCAGTCCTCTAAGGGCCTGCCGACCCGAATCGCTCAAAATTACGCGAACTTACTTGTCCGGCCGGGCACGAATCGGCCAATATTCTCGGAACGTTCCACTAAACCGTTGTTCGCGGAGGGGAAATTCCCCAATATCCCGCGGGGTGGAGCCGTACGCGCTCGGGCGAGCGAGGATTCCATGTTTCCGATCATCGGCTGGCTGGTCGTTCTTGGGTGCGTCGCGGGCGGGTATGCCGGCGGCGGTGGCCATTTCGGGGTGCTGTGGCAGCCATTCGAGTACCTGATCATCCTCGGGTCCTCGGTCGGCGCCTTCATCGTCGCCAACCCGAAGCACGTGCTCGGCGCAGCGGGCAAGGGCCTCGGCAAGGCGCTCAAGGGCCCCGGCTATACCAAGGAGCATTACCTCGAGCTGCTGAGCCTGATGTACGCCATCTTCAAGCTGGCGAAGACCAAGGGCAT
>CAZZLX010000249.1:0-6011 GCA_964655235.1 uncultured Rhizobium sp. | reverse complement strand
TCTTGATGTTCTTGAGCGCGATCTTGTGACCGAGGGGAATGTCGTCGAGAGCCTTCACGGCGACGGTCTTTTCAGTGTCCATCACCAGACCCGTGAGACTCTGTCCCTTGCGCACGTCTTCGACGACGATGACGCCAACTGTGTCAGCGCTGTTGTGCACAAGGAACTGAGGACCCACGCCGTCTTTCTCCCCCGCGTTCACGACGAGACGAGCAACAAAATTTTCGTCTCGACACCGGGAGCTTTACGTCGCATGCGTGCGGCTGTCAACGATTCGCAATGAAAGACCGGCTGTCGACGGATGGTGTCAAGCACAGCCCATTGCGGCGGAACGACCTCGCGATGCTTGCTCGATATGATCCTCATCGATCGGAGAAGAGTTGGACCACGTTAGATACGACGTCGAAGAAATCCGCATCGCATGCGGATTTCTCGACACTCGTATCGCGCATCTCGGCGGCAACGATGCGAGGGGATGCATTGCGCATCGGATGGTGCTCGCTTCATGTGACTCGGCGACAACACCTGCCGCAAAATTCTTCGCCGGAACAAGCCGGAGAGGGTTGACCAAGAGGTGGTGGACGGCCGTTTTGATCACTGATTCGGAATCACCACCCGCTTCGGCCTGCTAGAGTCGTCTCATGTCACGCCGCCCAGAGGGTCCGTTACGCCGTGGTTGGACGACCGGCGCATGCGCCGCGGCGGCGACGCGTGCCGCGTTCGAGGCGCTGCACACCGGCGAGTTTCCAGATCCGGTAACCATCACGCTGCCGCGCGGCGAACGGCCGGCCTTCGCACTTTCCAAGCAGGCGATCGGCGACGGATGGGCCGAAGCCGGCGTGATCAAGGATGCCGGCGACGATCCGGACGTGACGCATGGCGCGCTGATCGTCGCGCGCGTCGTCCGGAATCCGGCCACCGGCATCGTCTATCGCGCCGGCGACGGCGTCGGTACGGTCACGCGACCAGGTCTGCAGCTCGCCGTCGGCGAGCCGGCGATCAACCCGAAGCCGCGAGAGATCATCGGACGCGCGATCGCCGACGCGGCGGCAGGGATCGGCTGCTCGCCGGACGCCATCGTCACGATCTCGGTTCCGGGCGGTGCCGACCTCGCGAAGCGCACACTTAATGGTCGCCTGGGCATTCTCGGCGGGCTCTCGATCCTCGGCACCACGGGAATCGTGATTCCCTACTCGTGCTCGTCATGGATCCATTCGATCCACCGCGGTATCGACGTCGCGCGCGCCGCGGGCCTGACCCATGTCGCCGGATCGACGGGACGAGTATCCGAGGAAGCAATCCAGCGCCTCTACAAGCTGCCGGAAGAGGCACTGATCGACATGGGCGACTTCGCCGGCGGCATGCTCAAGTACCTGCGCGACCATCCGGTGCCAAGGCTGACGATCGCCGGCGGCTTCGCCAAGCTGGCGAAGCTCGCCGATGGCCATCTCGACCTTCATTCGGGCGCGAGCGAGGTCGACGTCGGCGGCCTTGCCGCGATTCTCGCCGATCTCGGCGCCTCCTCGGCCCTGGTCGAGGAGGCACGCGCGGCCGGTTCCGGCGGCGCGGTTCTCGCGCTCGCGCGCGCCGCGGGCCTGCCATTGCCAGAGGTGATCGCGCGGCGCAGCCGCGAGGTGGCGCTGGCGACGCTCGCCGGCGGCATTGCCGTCGACGTCGCTGTCTTCGATCGGGCCGGCGAGATTCTGGCGCATGCCGGTCCGTAAGATCCTGATCCTCGGCGGCACCGCCGAGGCGGCGGCGCTCGCCGCCGAGCTGCTGGCGCACGCCGGCGGGCGGATCGACCTCGTCTCTTCCTTCGCCGGACGGGTCGAGGGGCTAAGACCGCCGCCGGGGAAGGTCCGCATCGGCGGCTTCGGCGGCGTCGAGGGACTCGCCGCATATATAAGAGACGAGGCGATCGACCTGCTGGTCGACGCCACCCACCCCTTCGCCGACCGTATGAGCCGAAACGCCCGCGAGGCCGCCGAGCGGACCGGCATCCCTCGCCTCCTCTATTGGCGCCCGTCCTGGCCGCGCCACCCGCTCGATCGCTGGATCGAGGTCGACGGGATCGACGCGGCAGCGCACGCGCTCCGTCATCTCGGTCATCGCGTCTGGCTTACGGTCGGCGGCACCGAGCTCGCTGCCTTCGCCCAGCTCAAGGATCGCTGGTTCCTGGTGCGCGTCATCGATGCGGCCCGCACCCCGCCGCCTCTTGCCGCGTGCACCGTTATCGAGGGGCGCGGACCGTTCTCGCTCGAGAACGAGCGCGCGCTGATCCGCCACCACCGGATCGAGGTTGTCGTGAGCAAGGCATCCGGCGGTCCCGCGACCTACGCCAAGATCGAGGCGGCGCGCGAAGCCGATCTGCCGGTGGTGATGGTGCGACGACCTTTGCCCGAGCCCGGCGATCAGGTCGAGACGGTCACGGACGCCGTCACCTGGGTGATGTCCAGGGTCTAGCGGTCCGGCTTGAACGCGCGCGCGTGGCCGGCGTCGTAGAGCCGGCTGTCGTCGAAGTCGGCCTCGCCGAGGACGCGGCCGACCAGGATCAGTGCCGTTCGCTGCACGCCGGCGGCGGCGACCTTCCCTTCGATGTCACCGAGCGTGCCGTGGATCATCCGCTCGTCCGGCCAGCCGACGCGGACCGCGACCACCGCCGGGCAGTCGGCGCCGCGATGCGGCACGAGGTCGGCCACCACCTGCGCCAGGTTGGCAACCGAGAGATGGATCGCCAGCGTGGCGTTGCCGGGCGCGAGGCGGATGAGTTCCTCGCCGTCGGGCATCGGGGACGAGCGGACGGCGGTCCGGGTCAGCACGACGGTCTGGGCGACGCCCGGCAATGTCAGCTCCCGCTTCAGCGCCGCCGCGGCTGCCGCAAAGGCCGGGACGCCCGGCGTCACGTCGTAGGGAATGCAGAGCGCGTCGAGCCGCCGCATCTGTTCCCCGATCGCGCCATAGAGCGACGGATCGCCCGAGTGGATGCGGGCAACGTCGTCGCCGGCGGCATGCGCCTGGCGCATCTCCTCGACGATCGCCTCCAGCGTCATCGGCGCCGTGTCGATCACCCGCGCATCGGCGGCGGCCTCGGCGATCACCTCGCGCGGGACCAGCGAACCGGCATAGAGCACGACCGGGCAGCGGCGGATCAACGCCAACCCTCGGATGGTGATGAGATCCGGCGCGCCGGGCCCGGCGCCGATGAAATGGACGGTCATGCGGGCCGCCGTCCGAACCGCGCGACCGCCAGGGTCGCATGCGCGCTCTTGCGCTTCGGCACGGCCAGCGTCGCCGCCTCTCCGCCCGCTGCCAGCGCCGCCGCCTCGGCGACGCCATGGCAGCCGACCTGCTTGAACACGGCTTCGGACGGAGTGGCGAGGCGAGGCGTCTCCTTCTCGAGGCGGGCCGCCGCGTAGAATCGGACCGGCACGCCAAATTCGTCCGCCAGGTCCCGGATGGCCACCTGGCCGGCCTTGAGGTCGATCGAGGCGATGCAGGCGACTTGGTCGATCGCGAGCCCTGCCTCTGCCAGCGCGGCGAAGGCCAGCGCGCGTACCTCGGCTGCGGTCGCCTCGCGGTCAGCGCCGATGCCGAGAAAGAGGTCGCGCGCCTCCCCGCTCATGTCGCCTCGCGCGAATTGACGATCGCGCGGTCGCCCGCCATGGTCCGGCCATGTTCGACTTCGCCGGACATGGCGCCGAGGCCATCGGCCTCCTGCTCCTCGCCCTCGTGCTCGATGCCGTCTTCGGCGAGATGCCGTGGCTGTTCCGCTTCGTCGCCCATCCGGTCGTGATGATCGGCAACGCGATCGGTTTCTTCGACCGTCGCCTCAACCGGATCGAACGCTCCAACCGCTCGCGGCTGATCCGCGGGGGAATCACGACGGCGGTCCTGGCGGCCCTGGCGGCCGCAATCGGCGTCGGCATCCACTGGGCCGCGGTCACCGTGCCCTTCGGCTGGTTCTTCGAGCTTCTGGTGATGACGACGCTGATCGCGCAGCGCAGCCTCTACGACCATGTCGCCCGGGTGAGAGCCGCGCTCGACGATGACGGACTCGCCGCCGGGCGCGAGGCGGTATCGCACATAGTCGGCCGCGATCCGAACGTGCTCGACCACCACGGCGTATGTCGGGCGGCAATCGAATCTCTCGTCGAGAACTTCTCCGACGGGGTCGTGGCGCCGGTGTTCTGGGCGCTGCTGTTCGGCCTGCCCGGCCTTCTCGTCTACAAGACGATCAACACGCTCGACAGCATGATCGGGCACAAGTCGCCAAGATATCTCTACTTCGGCCGGGTCGCGGCGCGACTCGACGATGCAGCCAACTGGATACCGGCTAGGATCTCCGGCGTGATCCTGTTCCTGGCCGCGTTCGTCGCGCCTGGCGCGCGGCCCTGGCCGGCGCTGCTCACGATGTTCCGGGATGCGGGCAAGCACAAGTCGCCGAACGCCGGCTGGCCGGAAGCCGCGACCGCCGGCGCGCTCGACCTTGCGCTCGCCGGTCCCCGCCGCTACCCGGAGATGGTGGTCAACGACCCCTGGGTCGGCGACGGGCGCGCGCGGGCGACGACCGCCGACATCGGCGCGGCGCTCCGCCTCTACGTGATCGGCTGCCTGATAGATGCCGCACTGGTGGCGGCGACGATGGCCACGGTGCTGGCGCTCAGCCTCACCTAGCACGCGCGATCTCCAGCAGCCGGTCGGTGTCGACGGTGCGGGCGACGTGGTCGGCCCAGCGGTCGAGCACGTCCTCCACCGTCTGCTCGTAGGCGACGGTCGACGCATGCCCGGGCCTGAGACTCGCGAGCAGGCGCCGCCGGAAGGCATCCGAGGCGAAGAGTCCGTGCACGTAGCAGCCCTCGACCAGCCCATCGGCGCTGCGCGCGCCGTCCTCCCCCTGGCCCATCAGCATCAGGGCGGCGCGTTGCCGGTCGGGTCCGTCGGTGCGGCCGATGTGCATCTCGTATCCATGGACCGGCGCACCGGTCGCGAGATGCGTGCCGGCAACCTTGCGCAACGCCTTCACCGGCGTGAGCTCCGTCACGACGTCGAGCATGCCGAGGCCCGGCACGGTTTCGGCGCGGCCTTCGATGCCTTGAGGATCGGAGACCTCGCGCCCGAGCATCTGGTAGCCGGCGCAAAGCCCGAGGATGCGGCCGCCGCGGCGGCGATGGGCAAGAATGTCGACGTCCCATCCCTGTTCGCGCAGGAAAGCAAGATCCGAGAGCGTTGCCTTGCTGCCCGGCAGCAGGATCAGGTCGGCGACCGGTAGCGCCTTTCCCGGCGGCACGATCTCGACCGCGACCTCGGGCTCGGCACGCAGCGGATCGAGATCGTCGAAGTTGGCGATGCGCGGCAGCCGCGGCACGACGATCCGGATCGGGCCGTGCCCGTTGGCGACGATCCGGTCGAGGCCGAGCGCGTCTTCCGCCGGCAGCAGTGCGGCTTCCGCGAAGTGCGGCACGACGCCAAGGCAGTCGAGCCCGGTCTCCGCCCTGATCGGGACGAAGGCCGGCTCGAACAGAGAGACGTCGCCGCGGAATTTGTTGATCAGGTAGCCCTTGATCCGAGCCCGCT
The DNA here is from genome assembly GCA_964655235.1 of uncultured Rhizobium sp. Classification (GTDB taxonomy): domain Bacteria; phylum Pseudomonadota; class Alphaproteobacteria; order SHVZ01; family SHVZ01; genus SHVZ01. Next base: position 437 of record CAZZLX010000249.1, on the reverse strand, counting down.
CGACGTCCTCGAGAAGCCTATAGGTACCGACCAGGCTCGCGATGACGCCGCCGCGGTCGATGTCGCCGACCAGCACGACCGGAAGGTCGGCGGCCTCGGCGAAGCCCATGTTCGCGATGTCGCCGGCACGGAGATTGATCTCGGCGGGACTGCCCGCACCTTCGACCAGCACCAGGTCGGCCTCAGCCGCCATGCGCTCGAAGCTCTCCAGCGCCTTCGGCAGCAGCGACGGCTTCATCGCGTGATAGGCACGCGCATCGGCACGGCCGGCGATCCTGCCCTGCACCACGACCTGGGCGCCGCTTCCGCCTTCCGGCTTGAGGAGGATCGGGTTCATGTCGACGGTCGCAGGCACGCCCGCGGCGCGTGCCTGCAGCGCCTGGGCGCGGCCGATCTCACCGCCGTCCTCGGTGACGGCGGCGTTGTTTGACATGTTC
>CAZZLX010000248.1:0-6026 GCA_964655235.1 uncultured Rhizobium sp. | reverse complement strand
CGGTCGAGCCGATCGACCCGACGACGGTCCCGGTAGAGGAGAGCTGCTCGGCGAATTCGACGAAGAGCCGCTCGACCAGATTGGACGATACGCTGCCGAGGTTGGCCATGATCTGCGAGATCTCTTTGATCTCGTCGTCGCTCATCAGGGCGAACATCTTCGAGGCGTGTTCGTCGCCCAGCGACATCAGGAGGATCGCGGCCTTTTCGGGGCCGCTCAGCGCTCGGTAGTCCTCGCGTACCCGCATGGTGCCCTCTTCCGTCTGTGACGACGTCGTGTGGGCATGACGACCGCCGCTCCAGGCGAGCGCCGGCACTTCCGCCACGTTCGTCAACGATCAGATACGGATGCGATCCTCGACGCGGTCGATGCCGAAAGTCGCGTCGAGCAGGCCCCCGATGGGTACGGTCTTGCCGAAAGCCGGGGCTTAACTGGGGAATCGGCCCCCATCACCTAGATCCAAGCCGACCCTAGGGCATATGACGTCCCGACGCTACACAAGGCGCGATGAGATGCCGAGAATCCTCGGATTCAAGGGATATCAACCCGGTCGACAGACGCCGCCGGGATGGGCGAAACTGCCGCTTCTCCATTCCTGCCAGCTCCTGAGACCATGCCCCATCTGTTCGAGCCGCTCACGCTGCGTTCCGTCACCATGCCCAACCGGATCGTGCTGTCGCCGATGTGCCAGTACAGCGCCGTCGACGGGCTCGCTACCGACTGGCACACGGTGCATCTCGGCCGCTATGCCGCGTCCGGCCTCGGCCTCATCATCATCGAGGCGACGCATGTGAGCGCGGTCGGCCGCATCACACCGTCCTGCCTCGGCCTCTACAATGACGCGCACGAACAGGCGCTGACGAAGATCGTGCGCTTCCTGAAGACCACGGGGACCGCCGCCGTCGGCGTCCAGCTTGCGCATGCGGGCCGCAAGGCCGCAATGTCGGAGCCGTGGAAGGGCGTGAAGCCGGCCGAGCCGGAGCGTCGCTGGCTTCCGGTCGGGCCCAGCGCCGTCGCCTTCGACGAGGGCTGGCAGGTGCCGAAGGCGCTGGACGAGGCTGGGATGGAGCAGATCGTCCAGGAGTTCGTGACGGCAGCCGTGCGCTCGGCCCGCGCCGGATTCGACGTCTGCGAGCTCCACGGTGCCCACGGCTACCTGATGCACGAGTTCCTGTCGCCGATCTCCAACAAGCGGAACGACAACTACGGCGGCAGCCGCGAGAACCGCATGCGCTTCCCCCTGCGCCTGGTGGAGGCGGTGAGGGCGGTATGGCCGCGCGACCGCGTGCTGGCCGTGCGCATCTCGGCGACCGACTACATGGGCGACGAGGGATGGACGGTCGAGGACTCGATCGCTTTCGCGCACGAGCTCAATTCGCGCGGTGTCGACATCATCGACGTGTCCGGTGGCGGCTCGTCGCCGAAGCAGAAGATCGATCTGAAGCCCGGCTACCAGGTGGCCTTCTCCGAGGCGATCAGGAAGGCGAGCGGCCTCCCGACCATGGCAGTCGGCCTGATCACGAAGCCCGAGCAGGCGGAGGCGATCCTCGCCGACGGCAAGGCCGACATGATCGCGATCGCCCGGGCGCTGCTGAACGACCCGATGTGGGCCTGGCGCGCTGCCGATGCGCTCGGCGCCGAGGTCTCGGTGCCGAACCAGTATCTCCGCGGACGTAAGCTGGCGGTGTAGAGGTGGCTCCGTCGCCGCTGATCGAGATCTGCGTCGAGGGCATCGACGGCCTGCTCGCGGCCGAGAACGGCGGCGCGGATCGCGTTGAGCTCTGCGCTAGCCTGGTCGAGGGCGGGATCACGCCGAGTCTCGGCACCGTCCGCCAGGCGCTCAGGCTCGCGACGGTGCCGTTCTTCACGATCATCCGGCCGCGCGGCGGCGACTTCCTCTACTCGTCGGCGGAATTCGACTCCATGCTCGACGACGTCACGGCGCTCCGTGACCTTGGCGCGCCGGGCATCGTCGTTGGCTGCCTGACGGCGGATGGCCGTATCGACGAGGCGCGTATGGTGGCCCTTGTCGCGAGTGCCGGCGCGATGAAGGTCACCTGCCATCGCGCCTTCGACATGGCGGCGGACCCGGCCGCGGCGCTCGAAGCGCTGGTCCGCTGCGGCGTCCATCGCGTGCTCACCAGCGGCCAAAGCGATACGGCACTCGAAGGCGCCGCGTTGTTGCGCCGCTTGGTGGCGCAAGCCGGCGATCGCATCGTGGTCATGGGGTGCGGACGGCTCGATGCCGCCAACATCGCGTCGGTGGTGCGGATGACCGGACTCAAGGAGCTGCATTTTTCGGCTCCGGCCCGGACGCCGAGCGCGATGGCCTACCGCAACGCCAAGGTCCGCATGGGGGCCGTGCCGGACCGGGAGTATCATCTCACGGTCACCGATCCTGAGGCGGTGCGTGCCGCCGTTGCCGCCGCGCGGGAGGCCGCATGAAGGCGGTGATCTGCAAAGCGCTGGGATCGCCGGACACGCTGGTGGTCGAGGAGACGAGCCCGCCGGTGCCCGGTGCCGGCGAGGTACGCGTCGCCGTCGAGGCGGCGGGCGTCAACTTCCCAGACTTCCTGATCATCCAGGGCAAGTACCAGCACAAGCCGCCGGTGCCATTCTCGCCGGGCTCCGAGATCACCGGGATCGTCGATGCGGTGGGCGAGGGCGTTACCTCGTTCAAGCCGGGAGACGCCGTTCTCGGCGTCGTCGGCTTCGGCGGCTTCGCCGAGCAGGCGATCATCCGCGCCTCGCATCTTCTGCGCCGGCCACCGACGATGGATGCACTGACGGCGGCGGGATTCGCGGTGACCTACGGCACCGGCATGCACGCGCTGAAGCAGCGGGCGGACCTCAAGCCGGGCGAGACCTTGCTCGTACTCGGCGCCGGAGGCGGCGTCGGCGTGGCGGCGGTCGAGATCGGCGTGGCGATGGGGGCGCGGGTCATCGCCGCCGCGAGCTCGCCCGCGAAGCTCGAGATCGCCCGCGCCGCGGGGGCGAGCGACCTTATCGACTACAAGCAGACGCCGCTGCGCGATCGCCTGAAGGAAATCGTGGGGCCGAACGGCGTCGACGTCGTCTATGACCCGGTCGGCGGCGAGCTTTTCGAGCAGGCGCTCCGGTCGACGGCCTGGGAAGGCCGCGTGCTCGTCATCGGCTTCGCTTCCGGCGAGATCCCGAGGGTGCCGGCGAACCTGCCGCTGCTGAAAGGCTGCTCCGTCGTCGGGGTCAGCCTCGGGGGCTTCCGCAGCCGCTATCCGGAAACTTACGTCGCGAATTTCGACCAGCTGTTCGCCTGGCACCGGGAAGGAAAGCTCAAGCCGCACGTCAGCCTGACGCTGCCGATGTCCAGGGCCGCCGAGGCGCTGGCGATGCTGGGGAGCCGCGCCGCCGTCGGGAAGATCGTGCTCACGATGGGCGCCAAGGGTGCGTGAGCCCTGGCCGCAGGCGTGACATTGCCGTTAGACTGCCCGCGATCCCGCATCGGGCGGGCGACTTCTCGGCATGGCGCTTGGCATGACCAAAACCGTGGTCGGCGTGATCGGCAACGCCCAGGTCGTCAACGAGCGGTTCAACGTCCAGGTCTGCGGCCAGCGTAACCTGAAGGCGGTCGCCGACGTGGCGGACGCCCTGCCGCTGATGTTCGCCGCGATGCCCGACGTCACCGACATCGATGCATTGCTGGGGGCGGTCGACGGCATCCTGCTGACCGGTGCCCGCGCCAACGTCTATCCGACCCATTTCGGCGTCGAACCGTGTGCGGCTCACGAGCCCTACGACCAGGACCGCGACGCGGTCGCGCTCGAGCTGGCAAGGGTCTGCGTCGATCGCGGTGTGCCGATTTTCGGCATCTGCCGTGGGTTCCAGGAGCTCAATGTCGCCTTCGGCGGTTCGCTCCATCCCGAGATCAGGGATCTCCCGGGCCGCATGAACCATCGCATGCCGCGGCTCGAGAACGGCGAGATCCATCCCGACCCGGAGGTGGTGTTCGCCGACCGTCACGAGGTGAAGCTGGTCGCCGGCGGCGTGTTCGCGAATATGCTCGGCTGCGAGACAATCCGTGTGAACTCGCTGCACGGGCAGGGGATCCTCGATCCCGGCAAGCGCATCGTCATCGAGGGCACGGCGGAGGACGGGACATTCGAGGCGATCCGCATCGCCGACGCGCCGGCCTTCGCGCTCGGCGTGCAGTGGCACGCCGAGTACGATCCTCAGACCAATCCGGTCAATCGGACGCTGTTCAAGGCCTTCGGCGCGGCGCTGCGCGAGCGGCAGAGCCAGAGACGCTGACGCCCACGGTCTAGCCCTGCAGCTTGACCAACTCGGCCAGCACGACGTCGGGTTGCGGCAGTGTGCCGGGCGCGTAGGTGTGGAAGGCGCGGACGACGCCCTGCGGATCGACGATCGTAATCGACCGCGCCGGATAGCCGCCTTCGGCATTGAAGATGCCGAGATCCTGGCTGAACTTCCCGTGCGGATGGAAATCGGACATCAGCGGATAGTTGATGCCGCCAAGGCTCTGCGCCCAGGTCTTCAGCGCCGGAACGGAGTCGCACGACAACCCGAGGAGTTGGGCCCCTCGCTCTTCGAATTGCTTCAACGCACGGTTGAAAGCTGAGGTCTGGTTGGTTCAGCCGCCCGTGAAGGCGAGCGGGTAGGCGGATATCACGATCCATTTGGAGCCGCGATAGTCGGCCGAGGAGACGGTCTTGCCGTCATGGGATTTCAGCGCGAATTCCGGCGCCTTGCTGCCGATGTCAGCCATGATCCTCGTTCCCTCGCGCAGGTTCGCTCGGGCGACGATAGCGGATATCGGGCGTCGGCGGGAAGGGGTCAGGTGGGCGCTTTCGGCGCGGGCGCCAGCGTCACGGCGAGCACGCCTAAGAGCGTGAGCCCGGCGCCAAGCATCATTCGGGGCGTAAGGACATCACCCAGCATCGTGACGCCGGCAGCGATCCCGAAGATCGGCGCCAGCAGGAACATCGGCGTCACCAGCGTCACCGGATAGCGCCGGAGCAGATGGAACATGCCGGCGAAGCCGATCAGAGACGAGCCGAAGGCGGTGAAGGCGAGGTTGCCCCAGGCTGCCCACGAGGCGGCCCGCGACAGCGCGATCTGGTTGCTCTCGATCAGCAGGGAGAGGCCAATCAGCGACGGGGCGGACAGGAGCGCGATCCAGGCCTGGAGATTGAAGGTCGCGACGTTCCGCAAGCCGCGCATCAGCACCTGGGCGGTCGCCATCGCGACGCTGGCGAGCAGGATCAGGACGACCGCGACGCCATATCCCATCACGCGCGGATCGAAGCCGATGACGACGACGCCTCCAAACGCCGCCGCGATGCCGGCGAACCTGAGCGCCGTCAGACGCTCGCCGAGGAACAGCACAGCGAGCAGGATGGAGAAGGGGAGCTGGGTCTGGGTGACGACCGCAACCGTCGAAACGTCGTCGGCAAGATGAAGGCCGCCGTACTGGAGCGCGAAATGCACGGCGCCGCAGAACATCGCCACGATCAGGAGCCGCGGCATCTGCCCCGGGACCCAGCGCAGCATCGGAGCCAGCGCCAGGCTGAGGAGCGCAAAACGGATGCCCGTGAACCAGATCGCCGGCAGCTCGTTGAGCGCGAGCTTGGCGGCGATGAAGGTCAATCCCCAGACCAGGTTGATGACCAGGACGAGCGCGATGTCAGCGAGCTTCACGCGCGTCTGCCTGGTTCTCTAGACGGTCCGGGGGCTCGTCATTTGATCGTTTCAGAACAGGACGGCTAGGAACTCTGCTTTCAGGCCTGGCGGCGCAGCTGCGTCATCATCTTCGGGCGCGGCGCATCGATCGCATGCCCGATCTCGCCGGCGACGCGGCGGAGCGTCGAGGCGAACTGCGCCTTGCGGGCAGCGTCCAGGCGCGCCGACGGAGCAGAGATCGACATGCCGGCGATAGGGACGCCACCGGGATCGACGATCGGCACGCCGACGCAGATCGAGCCTTCCTCGTTCTCGCCGTTGTCCTCGCCAAAGCCCTGGGTGCGGGCGCG
>CAZZLX010000247.1:0-6034 GCA_964655235.1 uncultured Rhizobium sp. | reverse complement strand
CTACTACCGCCGCGCCGTCACCATCGTAGATGCCGAGCAGCTCGGCGGCACGATGATGGAGAAGCTGGCCGAGCTCTTCGATGAGCAGGACCAGCGCACGCCGATGGCCGCCAAGCGCGCCAGCCGCCGCGGCGGCAGGCGCTGAGCCAATAGGCGACTTCCCCGCCGCCGTCGCGGGGAAGCAGCCATCCCTGGCGCGATCCGTCCGAGCTGTGTTCTGATGCACCGTCAGGCGCGTGCTTCCGTCGTCGGAGGTCGCGTCGTCCGGTTCGCCGGTGCCGCGGTCTCGCGGCGGCGGCTCATCGGGCGTCGCGCCGCCTGATCGGGGGCAGGGCGGTGAATTCGGATTCCGGCGCTATTTCGGCTCCCATGCGAGCCGCAGATTCCGGACGCTGGGGCGACCCCGGCGTCAGGTTCGTGCACGACGATCTGGTCGTCCTGCCGGACGTTCCGGCGGCAAGGCCCGATCTCGGGTTCGATCGTCTCGCCCAGGCCTTGGCCCCGATGGTCGAGGCCGGCTCGATCGCCGTCGGCCTCTACGGGCCCTCTGGGTCCGGCCGCTCGACGCTGCTGCATGCGACCAGGGAGGTGCTGCCACCCGATCGCTACGCCCGCGTCTCCATCGATGCCGCGGCGATCGTCGCGACCGACAGCGTCTATGCCCATCTTCGCGACCGTGCGATGGAGCGCCTGACGGCGCGCTTCCTCGGCATCCGCTCGCGCCGGACGGTCAGGGCGCTGCTCTGGATCTCCGATCATCCGTGGCTCTACGGGCTGGCGGCGCTCCTCGTGCTGACCGCGCTCGCTCTCGTCGTCGATCCGAGCCTCAGCTGGAAGATGGTCGACGACGTCTATCACGCCTGGCGGACGGCGAAGGCCGGCGAGGAAGTGCGTGCCGTCCGCTACATCATGGAGTGGTATCCGGTCGGCTTGGTCCTGCAGGCGGCCCCCTGGGTCGCGGCCGGATTACCGCTGGCGGTCAGGCTGGCGCCCCTGCTCCTTAGGCTCGCCAGCAGCCGCATGGCGGTCGCGAAGGCATCCGCCTCCGACCCGCAGGCGCTCTGCCGCGACCTCGTGGCGATGGCGACGTCGGTGCGCCGCAAGCTGGTTTTCTTCATCGACGACCTCGATCGCTGCTCGCCGCAGCGCATGACCGAGCTTGTCGAGGCGATCCGATGCTTGTCCGGTGCCGGCTGCATCGTCTTCGTCGCCTGCGACGACCAGCGCGTCGGCGCTGCGCTCTCCACGATTCGCCAAGGCGAGCTTCTGGCGGAGGCGGTCCAGCTTCCTCTTCGCATTCCCGCGCTCGATCGCGCCTCGGCGTGCGCGCTCCTGTTCCGCCGCCAGGACCAGGGGGGAGCCGACATGCCGTCGGCGGGTGCGATCGTCGAGGAGACGGTGGGGCCGTTCATCGAGCCGCTGGGACTCTCGCTCCGCTTTCTCAAGACCTTCGTCCATACGGTCAAGCTTCAGCTCGGCATCGGCGGCTTCGCCCGCGAGACGGAAGTGCGGCGGCTCGCCGCCGCCGTACTTGCCGACATGATCGATCCGGACTGGCTCGATGCACTGGCGCTGAATGACGCGCCGCCGAAGGAGTCGGTCCTCGCTCTCCACAGCGATCTGGGCGATCGCCTGGGCCGGGCGATCGGTACGGACGAGGGAGAGCTGAGACGGATCTATCAGCGCCTCGGCAGACGACCGAGGGGTCTCGTGAAGGCGCCCGCGCCGGCGCTTCAGCGCTCCGCGTAACCTCTTCATATCGTTGCTAGCATTCGCGTGAGCGGGCGGGATCGCGCTTGCGGGCGCGTGTTCGCCCCGCCACAATCGCGGCTCCTAGGGGGCGTCCTATCCAAGAAATCCGAGGAGGATCGAAGTCATGGACGACATCAAGAGCCTGTTTCCCAAGACCCATGTGTCGCGCCGCGGCTTCGTCGCCGCCACGACGGTCGGCGCCGGCTTCGCGCTCGCGGCCCAGCCGATCCAGGCGCAGTCCGTCATCGCCACCAGCGACAGCGGCCTGATGGCCGGCGACGCCTCGATCCCGACGCCGAACGGGCCGATCTACGGCTACTACGCGATGCCGGCCTCGGGCGGACCGTTCCCGGTGATCCTTGTGATCCAGGAAGTCTTCGGCGTGCATGAGCACATCAAGGACGTGACGCGCCGCTTCGCCAAGGCGGGCTATCTCGCGGTCGCGCCCGATCTCCACGGCCGCCAGGGCGACACCACCAAGGCCCCGGACATCCAGGCGGTCCTCGCGATCGTCTCGAAGGTGCCGGATACCCAGGTCTATGCGGATCTCGACTCCGCTGCCGCCTGGGCCGGCGCCACCGGCAAGGGCGATCTCGCTCGTCTCGGCGTCACCGGCTTCTGCTGGGGCGGCCGCATGACCTGGATGTACGCCGCGCATAACCCGCGCGTGCGCGGCGCCGTCGCCTGGTACGGCCCGCTGGTGCGTCCGGCAACGGAGCTGCAGCCGAAGAACCCGATCGACATCGTCGAGCAGCTGAAGATTCCGGTGCTCGGCCTCTACGGCGGCGCCGACCAGGGCATCCCGAACGACACCGTCGACAAGATGCGGGCCGCGCTTCGGATGGCGGGCAATCCGTCGAACATCATCACCTATCCGGACACGCCGCACGGCTTCCACGCCGACTACCGCCCGACTTATCGCGCCGACAAGGCGAAGGAAGGCTGGGACCGGGCGCTCGCCTACTTCAAGGATCGCGGCGTCGTCTGACGCCGGGAGACCCTCCAGTCTCCAACGGAACGGCGCCTGCGGGCGCCGTTTTCGTTTTCAGGAACCGCTCGTCGGCGGCGCCCGTTTTCCGATCGAAGGAGAACGCGAGTGTCGCGCCGCTGGGGACCACGCCGAAAATCGCCCAATGCCGCCGAGCGCGGCTTCATCGAGCCGTGCCTGGCGACGCTCAAGGAGACGCCGCCCGCCGAGGGCCCATGGATCCACGAGATCAAGTACGACGGCTATCGCATGATGGCGCGGCAGGGGGATGACGGGCCGATGCTGTTCACGCGGAACGGCTTCGACTGGACCGAGCGCTTCGGCGAGACGATCGCGGACGCGATCGACGCGCTGCCATCGACCGGGGCCTATCTCGACGGCGAGGTCGTGGTCGAGGACGCGCGTGGCATTTCGAGCTTCGCCATGTTGCAGGACGATCTGCAGCGCGGCCGCACCGACCGCCTCGTCTACTACGCCTTCGACCTGCTGCAGCTCGACGGCGAGGATCTGCGCGACCAGCCGCTGGCCCGGCGCAAGGCGGCGCTGGCGAAACTGCTGAAGAAGGTGCCTGCCCGCGGTGTCCTGCGTCTCGGCCGGCACTATGAGGATCCGGATGCGCGAAAGGTGCTGGCCGAGAGCTGCAGGCTCGGCCTCGAAGGCATCATCTCCAAGCGCGCCGACAGGCCGTATCGCTCCGGCCGCAGCCTCGACTGGATCAAGAGCCGCTGCATGGAGCAGGAGGTGTTCGTCATCGGCGGCTACGAAACCTCGAAGACGGTGCGCGGGCAGCTCGCGGCGCTGGTCGTCGGCAAGCGCGCCGGTCGCACCCTTCACTACAAGGGCCATGTCGGCACCGGCTTCAGCCGCACATCGTCGGCCGAGCTTCTGAAGCGGCTGAAGCCGCTGGTCCGCAAAGCGAACCCGTTCGCCGACGAGCTGGAAGGCGTGACCTTCGTCGAGCCGGCCCTTTCCGCGGAGATCGACTACCGGGGCCTGACCGGCGACGGACGCGTGCGACACGCGTCGTTCCGCGGCCTGGTCGAGGAGAAGAAAGCGCCGAAGGAATCGCCCGTCGCGCGCGGTGCCGTGCCGAAGCTTTCGAAAGCCGCCAAGCTGATCTGCCGGGCGATCGGGGCGCGGCGCAAGGTCGAGCTTCGCTATGATTCCATCGATGGCTATGGCCGACCGGACAAGTGGCGCGTCTTCCATCCGCATGCGCTGCATCCGAAGGAGAACGGACTCCTTGAAGTCACCGGGCGCCAGGAAGTGCGGAACCGCCGCGAGCCTGCGCCACGCAACTTCGACCTGCCGCGCATCCTTGAGCTCCGCCTGCTCGACGAGACCTTCGTCCCCGGTCCGCCGGTGAAGGCCGACAGCCCCAAGTACAAGCGCGGCATCATCTGCAAGATCGGCGACTAGAGCCGCGCGTCCTGGCGCGCGAGCTGGCCGCGCCACTCGAGGATTCGTTCGTCGGCGGTCAGCAAGGCTGCGTTGCTGCGGATGGCCGTAGCGACAATGAATTGATCGGCCGGGTCGGCATGGAAATCGGGAAGCGCAGGCGCTTCTGCTGCCGTGACGCCATCGAGAGGAACTTCGACGATGCCTTGGCTCAGAACGCCCTCGCGCCACGCCGCCGGCGAGATTGCGAGCTGAAACCGGTTCTTCCGGACAAGGATCGCTATTTCCCAGAAACTGACCGCAGATACGAACGCGCTCCCCGTCCGCACCATTTCCTGACACCGGTCTCGGGCCATGGTTCCGAGGCGCTCGCTTCCGAGAACGAGCCAGATGAGCGCGTGCGTATCGAGCAGGATCACCCCTCGTCCTGCAGGACTTCCCACGGCTCAGCGAGCGGCGAGATGATGTCGCCCTTGATGGTTGCCGTTCCGCGCATCGACCCGAATACGCTTTGGGAGGTGGGCGATGCCGGTATCAACCGCGCGACGGGCCGTCCCCGCTTGGTGATCACCAGCGACTCGCCGGTGCGCTCTACTTCGTCCATCAAGGACAGGCACTTCGCCTTGAACTCTCCTGCGGGGATCGCCTTCTCAGGGCGTTTTATGACCATGGTCATGACTATAGTCACAAGCGCGCTGAGTTCAACCGGTCGAATCGCCCCCGAAGCGAAGGTGCTTTAACCTGAACCGGTTCGGAATCCCGTTGCTTGTTCGATAGTTAAAGCGATCCTCGCACTTCCTTTGGGGGCTCGTTAAAGTCCGACCCCCAATTACTAGATTTTCGAGGACGGGCTGATGCCCCTTTCGCCTGAACAGGCGCGCGAGATCGAGGCGCTGCGGTCCCAGACCCAGCCGACCCTCAGGCCCACCGTGCCGGCGCTGGAGGAGATCCTCTACAAGCCGATCCAGGTGCTCGACCACGGCCTCCTGCGGGTCATCGACTACATGGGCGACGACGCGGCGGTGGTTCAGGCGGCGCGCGTCTCCTACGGCCGCGGCACCAAGAAGGTCAGCGAGGACCGCGGGCTCATCCAGTACCTGATGCGCCACCGCCACTCGACGCCGTTCGAGATGTGCGAGATCAAGCTGCACGTGAAGCTGCCGATCTTCGTCGCGCGCCAATGGATCCGGCATCGCACCGCGAACGTGAACGAATACTCGGCGCGCTACTCGATCCTCGATCGCGAGTTCTACATGCCAGCGCCGGCGCAGCTCGGCGTGCAGTCCGAGATCAACCGCCAGGGCCGCGGCGCCGTGCTCGAGGGCTCGGAAGCCGCCGAGGTCATGAAGCTGCTCAAGGACGATGCCGAGCAGGTCTATGCGCATTACCAGAAGATGATGAACGTCGACGAGGCGGGCGCGGTCATCGACGACAAGCGCCAGGGCCTCGCGCGTGAGCTCGCCCGCATGAACCTGACGCTCAACTACTACACGCAGTGGTACTGGAAGACGGATCTCCTGAACCTGCTCAACTTCCTCTCGCTCCGCGCCGACCCGCACGCGCAGTACGAGATCCGCGTCTACGCGGAAGCGATGCTCGACATCGTCAGGCGGTGGGTCCCCTGGACCTACGAGGCCTTCGAGCAGTACCGCCTGAAGGGCGTGAGCCTGTCGGCCAAGGGCTGGGACATCGTGAAGGGCCTGATCGACGGCCGAACCACCACCCAGGAAGCCTCCGGCCTCTCCAAGCGCGAATGGCGCGAGCTGATGGCGCTGCTGGGTCGGGCGGAGTAGGCAAAGACACGACCTCGCTACGCTCGGCCCCTTCCCGTCCTTCCCCGGCAGAGCCCGGGGGAGGGGCTGCGCAGGTCCGCGCTGCGTTACCCGTACGCCGCCA
>CAZZLX010000246.1:0-6056 GCA_964655235.1 uncultured Rhizobium sp. | reverse complement strand
GACCGCAGGCAAGGCGCGCGGCGGCGACAGTACGGCGCTCGTCCGCCGACAGCCGCGCACGTTCCGGGTTCCACTCCGTCGCCTCCAGCGCGGCCAGCACGCGGTCGTGGCCGGATTGGCCCAGCGATGTCGAAAGGAACTTTCGGGCGCAGACACAGCTTCGCTGCGCCAGCACGGCATCGCCGTACCGGGCAAGGATGTCGGCCTCGCAGCGCCGCGAAAACGCATTGTCGGCCGAGGCTGGATAAGCCAGGACGGCCAGGGCGAGAACGAGAACGGCCTGCATGGCCGCCATGATAGCAGCATCGGGGGGACAAGATGAGGCGCATCCTGGTCGCCGCGCTGGCGGCGCTTTGCATCGGCGATGGAGCGGCGCAGCCATTGCCCGGGCAAGTCCCCGACACTCATCTTGGCGTCACGAGCTGCGGCGGCTCGACATGCCATGGAGCGACCCAGCCGGTGCGCGGGTCTCAGGTTCTGCAGAACGAGTATCTGATCTGGCAGCGCCAGGACGAGCACGCCAAGGCCTATGCTGTGCTGCTGGAGCCTCGCTCGCAGAGGATCGCGCGCAACCTGGGCCTAGCCGATGCGCATACGGCGAAAATCTGCCTCGACTGCCACGCCGACAATGTCGCCGAGAACCTCCGGGGCCGACAGTTCCAGATTTCCGACGGCGTGGGCTGCGAAGGCTGCCACGGCGGCGGCCAGCGTTGGCTCGGTGCGCATGTCGCCGGCCTCACCCCGACCGCGGAGCTGCAGAAGCTCGGCATGTTCCCGACAGAGGACCCAGTGGCGCGCGCCGGCCTGTGCCTCTCGTGCCATCTTGGCGATGACACTCGGTTCGTGACCCATCGCATCATGGGGGCCGGGCATCCTCGCCTGGCATTCGAACTCGATACCTTCACCGAGATCCAGCCGGCCCACTATCAGGTCGACGACGACTACCGCCGCAGGAAGGCGGTCGCCAGCGGCGTTCAGACCTGGGCGATAGGCCAGGCGATGGCGGTCGCGCGCACGATGGCTCTCCTTGCAGATACCGGGCGGAGGATGTCCGGGACCTTCCCGGAGCTGTCCTTCTTCGATTGCCATGCCTGCCATCGCCCGATGTCGAACCTGCGCTGGCAGCCGCGCGAGTCGACTGGGCTCGGGCCGGGCATGGTGCGCTTCAACGACGCCAATCTGCTCATGCTGCGGCTGCTTGCCCGGCGCCTCGCGCCGGAGGACGGGCAGGCACTCTCGGCCAGGCTTCGCATGCTCCATGCGGCGATGACGGAAGGGCGGGGAGACGCCGCTTCTGTCGCGCGCGACATCAAGGGCATCGCGGACCGGCTGGTGCAGCGCTTCGCCCGGCACGCCTTCGGCCCCGAAGACATGCGCGGGCTGCTGGGCGCGGTCGTCACCGACGGCCGCGAAGGGCATTTTTCCGACTACGCCGGCGCCGAACAGGCGACCATGGCCCTGGCGTCGCTCGCCCAGGCGCTGCGGCGGGCGGGCGGTGCCACGGAGGCGCAGTACAACCAGCTCAAGATCGCGATCGAGCAATGCTATGCCGCCACGGCCAAGGACGAGGTGTATGATCCGGCTGCGTTCGCCCGTGCCCTCGAGGGCGTCGAGCGGGCGGTGCCTCGCACCTGACGGATGAGATGGCCGCAGTCCTCGGCGAAACTCAGGGGATCGACCGCGCTGGGTTCCTCCGGCTCGCAGCTGGAGGCCTGACCACCCCGTTCCTCGGACCGGCGACCATCGCTAAGGAGAAGATGCATACGCGAAAAGTGCCGTCGAGTGGCGAGGCGCTGCCGGTCATCGGCGTCGGGACTTGGCGGACGTTCGACGTCGGCACTGGAGCGAAAGAAAGAGCGCCGCTGGCCGAGGTATTGAAGACGCTGTTCGCGGCCGGCGGTTCGGTCATCGACTCCTCGCCGATGTATGGCGCCTCCGAAGGCGTCGTCGGCGACCTACTCGCCCAGATGAACGCCCATGACGAGGCGTTCCTCGCCACCAAGGTCTGGACCCAGGGGCGCGACGCCGGCATCCGCCAGATGCAGGATTCGATGCGACTCCTCAAGGACGAGCGCCTCGACCTGATGCAGATCCACAACCTCGTCGACTGGCGCGTGCATCTCGCGACGCTGCGAGCCTGGAAGAGCGAGGGGCGCATCCGCTATCTCGGCATCACCCATTACACGCCGGGAGCGCACGATCAGCTCGAGGCGGTGATGCGCGCGGAGAAGCTCGACTTCGTCCAGCTCAACTACGCGATCGACGATCGTGCCGCGGAGAGGCGCCTGCTGCCGCTCGCCGCCGACCGCGGCATCGCCGTACTGGTCAACCAGCCCTTCGGCGGCGGCGGGTTGATCCGTTCGCTCCGCGACAAGCCGCTGCCGGATTGGGCGAAGGAGATCGACTGCACCAGCTGGGCCCAGGCACTGCTAAAGTTCTGTCTCAGTCATCCCGCCGTCACCTGCGTGATCCCGGGTACCAGCCGGCCCGAGCACATGGCCGACAACGCGCGCGCGGGCATGGGCAAGATTCCCGATGCCGCTTTGCGTGCACGAATGGCGGCTTCGCTTTAAAGTCTTAGCAGTCCCACTACACCGAGAGACCCATGGAATACCGCCTGCTTGGCCGATCCGGCTTCAGCGTGCCTGCGCTCAGCTTCGGTACCGCCACCTTCGGCGGCGGCAACGACTTCTTCCGCGCCTGGGGCGCCTCGGACGTGAAGGAGGCGACCCGGCTGATCGATCTTTGCCTCGATGCTGGGCTCACCATGTTCGATAGCGCGGATGCCTATTCCGGCGGCCTTGCCGAGGAGATCCTGGGACAGGCGATCAAGGGCCGCCGCGACAAGGTGCTGATCTCGACCAAGGCCGCCTTCAAGATGGGACCGTCGCCGAACGAGATCGGGACGTCGCGTCATCACCTGGTCGCTGCCTGCGACGCCAGCCTGAAGCGCCTCGGCACCGACTACATCGATCTCTGGCAGATGCACGGCTTCGACGCCAAGACGCCGATCGAGGAGACGATGCGGGCGCTCGACGACATCGTCCGCGCCGGCAAGGTCCGCTACATCGGCTGCTCCAACTTCTCGGGCTGGCATTTGATGAAGTCTCTGGCGGTCGCCGATCGCTACGGCTGGACCCGCTACGTCGCTCACCAGGCCTACTACTCGCTGGTCGGACGCGACTACGAATGGGAACTGATGCCGTTGGGAGCCGCCGAGGGCGTCGGCGCGGTTGTCTGGAGCCCTCTCGCCGGCGGCAAGATCACCGGCAAGATTGACCGCAGCAAGCCGGCGCCGAAGGAAAGCCGGATCGGGCAGATCGGCGCCATGGGGCCGCAGGTGCCCGACGACCAGCTCTACGACATCGTCGACGTTCTGAAGGCGATCGCCAAGGAGACCGGCAAGACGGTGACCCAGGTCGCGCTGAACTGGGTGCTTTGCCGGCCGACGGTCTCGACCGTGGTCGTCGGCGCGCGCAATGAAGCCCAGCTCCAGGAGAACTTCGGCGCTGTCGAGTTCAAGCTGACGCCGGAGCAGATCAAGCGGCTCGACGACGTCAGCGTACGTCCGCTGGCCTATCCGTACTGGCACCAGCGCCGCACCAGCCTCGACCGCAACCCGCCGGCCGTGTGAACGCAGCGAACCGCCCGCAGCCGAGACCGCGGGCGGTTGCCTTAAGCGACGCCTTTAGCGGTTGGGGACCGCGCCGAACTGCGGAGCCGGCGCGTAGTATGGGAGGCCGACTCCCGCGGCACCTTGCGCCTGCCTGTTCAGGTCGTTGGTGACGGACTGCTCCCGCGCATCCTGCGCCATCCGGTTCGGCCTCACGAAGCGACCGTCCTGGGTCTGGACCAACCCGCCGCACATCGGCTGATTGTGCGGGCAACCGCCCGGCTCGGAGGCGGGGGGCTTCATTTCCATGGTGGTGGCCGGCATCGCGGCCGTGCTCTGCATCTTCTTGGCGCCCGCGGCGAACGCCGGCGCGGTAGCGAACGCGACCAGGGCCGTGGTGATCAAGAGGAAAGCCTTCATCGTCATTCTCCCGAGTGGTGCTCTTCCGTCCGTTCGCCCCCTTCGGCGCCGAGCGAAAGTGCATCCGCCGACCCCGATCTGAGGCGGCTCGGACCTAGAACCACGACTCGGTGCAGTTGTTCCCTCTGAGCGGCGCAGGGGACCCCGCTACCGCACCGGCTCAGCCGAGCGCACGTCCTGCCTGGGTCACATACCAGTCGGTGAACTCGATGAGGGTACGCTCGGCATGGGGCGAGTAGGGGCCCGGCTCGAAGCCCGCGGAGTTGACCCCGCGCTGGTTGTTCTCGACCAGCCACAGGTCCTGGTCGTTGGTTACGTTCCAGAGCCCGGTCAGGCGCTCGATCTCGTAGTCGACCCCCTCGACCGCATCGCTGTTCACGACCCACTTCATGTGGACCAGCGTCTCCTCCGGTCCCTGCGGCAGGCAGAAGAAGAGGAAGGCGTAGTCCCCGGTCGCGTGCGCGAAGCTGTTGGGGTCGAGCGCGAAGCGCATCGAGCCGACATCGCCGTCGCCGACCCGGCCGAGGAGCTTCGCGACCGCGGGCTTGCCATCCATCGTGAAGGACCTGGCGCCGTTGCGGAGCTGGAAGCGATTGGCCTCGAAGCCTTCCACCTTGAACGGCCCGATCTCCAGGCCTAGTTTTCTGCAGTGCTCGCGGAAGGCCGCGTCGTCGCGCTCGAACGGCGGCTCGCGCCGGAGCTCCGGAAAGCACTTCATCAGCTCCGGATGCTGCGCCGGGCAGTGGTAGCATTCCCGCGCATTCTCCATGACGAGCTTCCAGTTGCCCTTCTCGACCACCGTGGTCTCGTAGGCCATCTTGCCATTCGAGAGCTCGTGCGGCGCCAGCAGCGGTTCCAGCGAGCGGCGGATCGGCGTGAAATCGGGCGGGGTCGTGGCGAGGCAGATGAAGATCGTGCCGGCCACGACCTCGAGATTGATCTCCTTCAGGCCGTAACCGGAACGGTCGAAGTCCTTCGGCATGCCGCCGGTGGCGAGCAACTTGCCGTCGAGGCCGTAAGTCCACTGATGATATGGGCAGACGAGGCGGGAAGCCGTGCCGCGCGCCTCGCCGCAGATCTCGGCGCCCCGGTGGCGGCAGGTGTTGAAGAAGCCGCGGATCGCGCCATCGGACGAGCGGACCAGAATCACCGAGGTCCGGCCGATGCGGAGCGTCACGTATCCGATCGGCCGCGGAATATCGAGATCGAGCCCCGCGAACAGCCAGACCCGCCCGAAGATCGCGTCGAGGTCGAATTCGTAAAAGGCTGGGTCGCGATAGAAAGCCTGGGGCAGCGTATGTCCAGGCTTCCGCTGATCGAGGAGCGCCTTCACCCGCGCCGGGTCGTACATGGATCCCCCTGCTTTCGCCGTCGGTGCCGTCGCCTTGCCAGCGTCGAACCCGGTTCCTTAAGCTAGCGCCCAGACGCCCTTCCGACCGCCCAAAACCGACATCACAACCCGATGAACCGCAAGCCGTTGAGCCCGGTCGGTGCCGCCGACATCGCCGCCTATGAGCGCGATGGCGTCGTCTGCCTCCGCGGCATGTTCGATGCGGACTGGATCCAGTTAATGCGGGAGGCGGTGGCCGAGGCCCTGGCCAAGCCCGGACCGCATGGCGAGCGCTACACCAAGGCGGGCAATCCTGGCGGCTTCTTCGGCGATCTCGACATGTGGCAGCGCCTCTCCGGCTTCCGCCGTTTCGTCTACGAGTCGCCGGCGGCGGAGATCGCCGGCCGCATCATGGGGGCGTCCAGGGTCAATTTTTTCTACGACCAGCTTCTGGTGAAGGAGCCCGGCACGACCGAACGGACGCCTTGGCACCAGGACCAGCCCTATTGGGCGGTCAGCGGCCGGCAGGTCTGTTCGATCTGGCTTCCGTTCGACCCTGTGCCCATGGTCAACGCCGTCGAGTATGTCCGCGGTTCGCATCTCTGGCGCCGCTCGTTCCTGCCATATCACTTCAACGATGGCAGCCCCTATCGCGAGCGCGACCTGGAGCGGATGCCGGACATCGACGCGGAT
>CAZZLX010000245.1:0-6067 GCA_964655235.1 uncultured Rhizobium sp. | reverse complement strand
ATCCGAAGCAGACCCAGCCGGTGCAGGTGGTGGGCTATGCCGCCCACCTGATCGTCTCCTGCAAGCTGCCGGAAGACCGGGTCTACACCATGACCAAGACCATGCACGCCAACTTCAAGGATCTCGTGCTGATCACCAAGGCGATGGAGATCACCACGCCGAAGATGATGGCCGAGGACATCGGCGTGCCAATGCATCCGGGCGCCGCCAAGTACTTCAAGGAGATTGGCGCGCTCTGAACGTCGGGGAGACGACGAAAACGAACGGGGCCGGGGTCCAACCCGGCCCCATTGGTTTGATGGGGGGCGTATGGGGGGCTTTGCGGCACTGACCCGCCGGGCAGTTGCGTTGATCGCGGTGGCGATGTCGCTCTGGCACATGTGGATCGTCGCCTTTGGTCCGCCGGAGGTGATGTTCTTCCGTGGCGGCCACCTGCTTTTCGCGCTGGTCCTGCTGTTCCTCCTTCTGGATCGCAGGGGCCAGGTGCGCGAAGGCGCTCCGGGCGCGATCGACTTGGGGCTGGTCGCGGCGTCTCTCGTCTCGGTCGGCTATCTGTTCGTCAATCACGCTCAGCTCGTCCAGCGCATTCCCTACATCGACGACCCGACGCGGACCGAGGTCGTGGTCGGCACGCTCTGCATTCTCCTGGTTCTTGAAGGGACGCGACGTGTGCTCGGCCTCGCTCTGCCGCTGACCGCGCTGGCGTTCCTCGGCTACGCGCTCTTCATCAACCGCGTCGACCCGCTGACGCTCCTCGACCAGCTCTATCTCACCACCGAAGGCATCTTCGGCTCGACCCTCGGCGTCTCGGCGGGATACGTCATCGTCTTCGTGCTGTTCGGCGCTTTCATGGAGCGCTCTGGCACGGGGCAACTGTTCATGGACTTCGCGCTCGCGCTGACTGGTCGCCAGGCCGGGGGACCGGGCAAGGTCTCGGTCGTCTCGTCCAGCCTGTTCGGCACGATTTCGGGATCGGCGGTCGCCAACGTGATGGTCGACGGGCCGATCACGATTCCCTTGATGAAGAAGACTGGGTTCCGTCCGCCCTTCGCCGCCGCGGTCGAGGCGGTGGCCTCGACCGGCGGCCAGATCATGCCGCCGGTGATGGGCGCCGCCGCGTTCGTCATGGCCGAGTTCCTGGCCACCAGCTACTTCCAAGTCACGCTCTGGGCGCTGATCCCGTCGGTGCTCTACTACGTCGCCTGCTTCGCAGCCGTGCATTTCGAGGCAAAGCGCCAGGGTCTGAAGGGCGTGCCCGACAGCGAGGTGCCGAGGCTCGGGCGCGTGATGCGGGAGCGCGGCCATCTCTTCATCCCGATCCTGCTCGTCCTGTTCGGCATGATCTTGGGTTACTCGGCACCGCTCTGCGCTTTGATCGGCGCGCTCGCCTGCCTGCCGGTGGCGATGATGCGGCGGATCACCCGCGAAGGCCTCAAGCTCCACCTGATCTGGGACGCGCTCGAGGACGGCGCCAAGCAGGCGCTCGGCGTGGCGCTCGCCTGCGCCACGGCGGGCATCGTCATCGGCGTGATCGCGCTCACCGGCATCGGCATCAGCTTCACCGCGATCATCGTAGCGCTGGCACAAAACAGCCTCCTGCTGGCGCTGATCCTGACGATGGCGGCCGGCATCATCCTCGGCATGGGCATGCCGACCACTCCTGCCTACATCATCATGGTGTCGCTGCTGGTTCCGGCGCTGATCAAGCTCGGCGTCGTTCAGC
Organism: uncultured Rhizobium sp.; assembly: GCA_964655235.1. Taxonomy (GTDB): domain Bacteria; phylum Pseudomonadota; class Alphaproteobacteria; order SHVZ01; family SHVZ01; genus SHVZ01. The sequence goes on along the minus strand of CAZZLX010000245.1, from coordinate 4,344 downwards.
CGGCGGCGCACATGTTCGCGTTCTACTTCGCCATCCTGTCGGCGATCACGCCGCCGGTGGCGCTCGCGGTCTTTGCCGCGGCCGGCCTCGCCAAGGCCGATCTTTGGGAATCCGGATGGGCGGCGATGAAGGTCGGTGCCGCCGGCTTCATCGTGCCCTTCATGTTCGTCTACGAGCCGGCGCTGCTGCTGATCGGCGATCCCTGGATCAGCGCGCGGGCTTTCGTCACCGCCTTCATCGGATGCATCGCGCTCGCCGCCGGCCTGCATGGCTACCTGCTCGGGCCGGCGAGCATGTGGCAGCGGGCACTTCTCGTCATCGCGGCGTTCGGCCTGATCGACCCCACGCCGATCACCGATCTGGTCGGCCTCGTCCTTCTCGGGGCGGTCGCCATGGTGCAGTGGCGCGAGGGGCGGGTTTCGCGCGCCACCGCCGGTTAGTGGCCGCGCGGCGGGGCATCGGGTAACAATCGCCGGCATTCCCGATCGCGGAGTCCCCATGCCTTCCGTCGCGTCGTTCTTCTCGGACAGCTATGCCGAAGCCCGCGAGAAGTTCCTGAAGGCCACCGAGTCCGCCGGCGGTCAGGTCGTCGATATCTACGTGAATCCGCTGAAAGGGCCCGACGGCGGCGAGCTCGCGACCGATGTCGCCTGGATCGGCCCGCGCTCGGCGAAGAAGCTCCTCGTGCTCGTTTCCTCGACGCACGGCATCGAAGGCTATTGCGGCTCGGGTTGCCAGATCTCCTGGCTCAAGAACCGGAACTACTATCGCGACGCCAGGTCGGACACGGCGGTCCTGCTGATCCATGCGATCAACCCGCACGGCTTCGCCCATGGCCGACGCGTGACCGAAGACAATGTCGACCTCAACCGCAATTTCCTCGATTTCTCGAAGCCGCTGCCGGAAAATGTCGACTACGCGGCGCTTCAGGATCACGTGAACCCGAAGGAGTGGTCGGTCGAGGCGCTGGCCAAGGCCGACCAGGCGATCGCCGCCTACTACAAGATGCCCAACTCGGACTTCCTGCCGCGCGCCATCCATGGCGGGCAGTACGTCAATCCGAAGGGCACATATTTCGGCGGTACCAAGCCGACCTGGTCGAACGACACCTTCCGCTCGATCGTGAAGAAGTGGATGACCGGTCGCAACCATGTCGGCCTGATCGACTATCACACGGGTCTCGGCCCGCTCGGTCACGGTGACATGATCTATGGCGGCCAGCCCCAGGAAGGCGATGCACGCAAATGGTTCGACCATGTGACGCCGACCGAGGAGGATCTGAAGCAGGCCGGACACCTAACCAACCGGCTCCCGGGCATGTTGTCGCAGGTGGTGCTCGACTCGCTGCCGGGGAGCACGCGCGTGACCGCCGGCGCGATCGAGTACGGCACGCATGATACCAAGTCGGTGCTCAAGGCGCTCCGCGCCGACAACTGGGTCCACACATGGGGCGACCCGAAATCGGCGTTCGGCAAGGAGACGACGGCACAGGTGCGCGAGATGTTCTATCCGGCGATCTTCGAGTGGAAGATCATGGTCGCCAGCCGCTCAAACGACGTGATCCGTCAAGCCCTCGCCGGTTTGGGGCGCGCCTGATGCCGTCCATCGCCTCCTTCTTCTCGCAGAGCTATGCCGAGGCGCGCGAGAAGTTCCTCGAGGCCGCCGACAAGGCGGGCGCCGAATCCGTCGACTCGTTCCCGCACCCGCTGAAAGGGCCCGACGGCGGCGATCTCGCGACCGACGTCGCGTGGATCGGGCCGCGCTCGGCGAAGAAGCGGCTGCTGCTGATCTCCTCGACCCATGGCATCGAAGGCTATTGCGGCTCGGGCTGCCAGATCTCGTGGCTCGAGAACCGTCTCTACGACCGCGACGCGAAGCCGGATACGGCGGTGATCCTGGTGCACGCGATCAACCCGCACGGCTTCGCCCATGGCCGGCGCGTGACCGAGGACAATGTCGACCTCAACCGCAACTTCCTCGATTTCTCGAGGCCGCTGCCGAGGAACGTCGACTACGAGGCGCTCCAGGATCACGTGAATCCGAAGGAGTGGACGCCGGAAGCGCTGGCCGCCGCCGACCGCGCGGTCGCCGAATACTACAAGATGCCGAATACCGATTTCCTGCCGCGCGCTGTCCATGGCGGGCAGTACGTCAACGACAAGGGAACCTACTTCGGCGGCTTCAAGCCGACCTGGTCGAACGCGACGCTGCGCAAAGTCACCGAGACGTATCTCAAGGGCGCCAGCCATGTCGGCGTCATCGACTACCACACCGGCTTGGGTCCGCTCGGCCACGGCGACATGATCTATGGCGGCCGGTCAGGCGAGGGCAGGGCGCGGCAGTGGTGGGACCACGTGACGCCGACGGTCGAGGAGCTGAAGGCCGAGCGCGAGCGAACCGGGACCGAGCATCTGGCGAACGCGATCCCCGGCACGCTGACGGAGTCCATCGTCGCCGATCTCCCGGGCGTCGACCTCACCGCCGGCGGCATCGAGTACGGCACGCACGATATCCACACGGTGCTGAAGTCGCTGCGGGCCGACAACTGGGTGCATACCTACGGAGATCCGTCCTCGGCCTTCGCCAAGGAGACCAAGGCGCTGGTCCGAGAGATGTTCTATCCCTCGGTCTTCGAGTGGAAGATCATGGTCGCCAGCCGTTCCAACGACGTCATCTGCCAAGCCTTGCGCGGCCTCGCGGACGCTTAATAGGATTTACGCATGAAGCCCGTCAGCTCGTTCTTCTCGTCGACCTATGCCGAGGCCCGCGAGAAGTTCCTGAAGGCCGCCGATGCGGCCGGCGCCGAGATCGTCGACACCTACAAGCATCCGATGAAGGGGCCGGACGGCGGCGAGCTCGCGACCGACGTTGCCTGGCTCGGGCCGCGCTCCGCGAAGAAGCTGCTGGTGCTGGTCTCCTCGACCCACGGCATCGAGGGCTATTGCGGCTCGGGCTGCCAGGTCTCGTGGCTCGAGAACCGCAACTATCATCGCGACGCCTCGCCGGATACGGCCGCGCTGATCATCCACGCGATCAATCCGCACGGCTTCGCCAACGGCCGCCGCGTCAACGAGGACAACGTCGATCTCAACCGCAACTTCCTCGATTTCTCGAAGCCGCTGCCGAAGAACCCCGACTACGAGGCGCTCCAGGACAAGATCAATCCGCAGGAGTGGAACGAGAACTCGATGGCCGAGGCCGAGCGCGCCATCGCCAACTTCTACGGCCGGCCGAACGCCGAGTTCCTCGCCAAGGCGACGCATTTCGCCCAGCACGTGAATCCGAAAGGCACCGGCTTCGGCGGGTTGGAGCCGACATGGTCGAACAAGACCTTCCGCTCCATCCTCGCCAGCTGGATGCAGCACAAGACCGACATCTGCCTGGTCGACTACCACACCGGCCTCGGTCCCTTCGGCCACGGCGACATGATCTATGCGGGCCAGCCCGGCGAAGGCATGGCGCGCACGTGGTTCGACCACGTGACGCCGACCGAGGAGCAGCTGAAGACCTCGGACCACCTGGCCAATCGCCTGACCGGCATGCTTTGCCAGGTGCCGCCGGAGGCCTGCCCGGGCGCACGCGTGACTTCGGGCGCGATCGAGTACGGCACCTACGACCGACGCATGGTTGGCAAGTCGACCCGCGGCGACGTCTGGCTGCACGCCTATGGCGACCCGACCTCGAAGCAGGGCCTGGAGATGAAGGCCTACATCCGCGAGATGTTCTATCCCTCGTCGATCGAGTGGAAGGTCATGGTCTCCAGCCGCTCGAACGACATCCTGCGCCAAGCTCTGACCGGGCTTAAGTTCGCCTAAATCCCGGCGAACTCGTCGCGGCGATATCCCTGTAGATAGAGCAGCGCGGTCAGGTCGCCGTGTCGCACCTGCACATGGATCTCGGCGTTGACCACGGGCTTGGCGTGGAAGGCGACGCCGAGGCCGGCGGCGCCCAGCATCGCCATGTCGTTGGCGCCGTCGCCGACGGTGACGGCATCGCCGATGCCGATGCGATTGGCCCAGGTTAGCTCCTTCAGGCTCGCAAGCTTGGCGTCCCTGTCGAGGATCGGGCCGATCAGCTCGCCGGTCAGCTTGTCGTCGACGATGCCGAGCACGTTGGAGCGATGCTCATCGAAGCCGCAACGCGCGCCGATCTCCTCGGTGAAGTAGGTGAAGCCGCCCGAGACCAGCGCGGTATAGGCGCCGTGCTTCTTCATGGTCCGCACCAGCGTCGCAGCGCCCGGCGTAAGCTCGGTCGCATCCAGCGTCTTCCGGAGCGCGCCGACGGGAAGGCCCTTCAGCATGGCGACCCGTTCGCGGAGCGCGGTCGGGAAGTCGATCTCGCCGT
>CAZZLX010000244.1:0-6068 GCA_964655235.1 uncultured Rhizobium sp. | reverse complement strand
GCCGCGGTCGATGTAGCCTTTCACCTTCTCCATGTGCTGGCGGGTGACGACCGGTCCCATCTCGGCCTCGGGATCAGTGCCCGGGCCGACCTTGAGGCCGCGGACGCGCGGCACCAGCTTGTCGATCAGCTTGTCGCCGACGTCACCGACCGCGACCGCCACGGAGACCGCCATGCAGCGCTCGCCGGCCGAGCCGTAGGCGGCGCCGATCAGCGCGTCGGTCGCCTGGTCGAGATCGGCGTCGGGCATCACCACCATGTGGTTCTTGGCGCCGCCGAGTGCCTGCACGCGCTTACCCGACGCCGTTCCGGTCCGGTAGACGTACTCGGCGATCGGCGTGGAACCCACGAAGCTGACCGCCTGAATGTCCGGGTGGTTGAGGATCGCGTCGACCGCGACCTTGTCGCCATGGACGACGCTGAAGACGCCGTCGGGCAGGCCCGCTTCCTTGAGCATCTCGGCGATGCGCACGCCGAAGGTGGGATCGCGCTCCGAGGGCTTCAGGATGAAGCAGTTCCCGGTCGCCAGCGCCACCGGGAACATCCACATCGGCACCATGGCGGGGAAGTTGAACGGCGTGATGCCAGCAACGACGCCGAGCGGCTGGCGCACCGACCAGGAGTCGATGCCGGTGCCGACCTGCTCGGTGTACTCGCCCTTGAGCAGCTGCGGTATGCCGCATGCGAACTCGACCACCTCGAGACCGCGGGTGATCGAGCCCTTGGCGTCCGAGATGATCTTGCCGTGCTCCGAGGTGATGATCTTGGCAAGCTCGTCCATGTTCCGCTCGATCAGCTCGCGGAAGGCGAAGAGCACGCGGGCCCGCCGCGCCGGCGGCGCCGCCGCCCAGTCGGGAAAGGCCTTGAGGCCAGCCTGAACCGCGGCATCGACGTCCGAGGGCTCTGCGAGCACGACCTCGGCCTGCTTCTCGCCGGTCGCCGGGTTGAAGACTTCGCCCCGCCGCTTGCCCGCTCCGGCGGTCTTCTTGCCCCCAACCACATGCTCGATCAGCCGCACCATGTTTCCCAGCCCTTCAAGAATCGGTTATATGCGCCGATCAAACCACGGGGCCCGAGCCGTCGTCCATGCAGGAAGCTGTCGCACCGAAGATCGCCGTCGTGGGGCTGGGTTATGTCGGCCTGCCGCTGGCGGTGGCGCTCGCCCGATCGTTCCCGACGATCGGCTACGACATCGACGAGAGCCGGGTCGACGAGCTGAAGCGGGGGCATGACCGGACCCGCGAAGTCGGTCGCGACGCCATCGCCTCGATCGAAGCCTCGGCCGACCCGGAGGTGCTCGGCGGCCGTGATATCTATATCGTGACCGCGCCGACGCCGGTCGATCGCGAGAACCGGCCGGATCTCGCGGCCGTGCGTGGCGCCGCCGAGACCGTCGGCCGACACATCGCCCAAGGCGCCGTGGTGGTGTTCGAAAGCACGGTCTATCCGGGCGTGACCGAGGACATCGCCGGCCCCATCCTGGAGCAGGCCTCGGGCCTAAAGGCCGGCCGCGACTTCTTCCTCGGATACTCTCCCGAGCGCATCAACGTCGGCGACCCGGCGCACGGGCTGGCGAAGATCCCGAAAGTCGTCGCCGGCCAGACGCCGGAAGTCGCCCGCCTGCTCGAGCGCGTCTACGGCACCGTCGCCGCCAGCATCTTCGTCGCCAAGGACATCCGCACGGCGGAGGCCGCCAAGGTGATCGAGAACGCCCAGCGCGACATCAACATTGCCTTCATCAACGAGGTCTCGATGATCTTCGAGCGCCTCGGGCTTTCGGTGCACGACGTGCTGGAAGCGGCCGGCACCAAGTGGAACTTCCATCGCTATACGCCGGGTCTCGTCGGCGGACACTGCATCGGCGTGGATCCCTACTACCTCGCGCACGCCGCGACCGAGAGCGGGCTCGATCCACAGGTGATCCTCGCCGGGCGGCGCATCAACGACGGCATGGGCGCCTTCTTCGCCGAACGCATTTGGGAAGCGCTCGGCGCACGCAATGGCGCCCGGGTCCTGGTCCTCGGCTTGACCTTCAAGGAGAACGTGCCCGATCTCCGCAACAGCAAGGTCGTCGACCTGGTACGCCGGCTGGAATCCCTTGGCGCCGAGGTCGCGGTGCACGATCCGCTCGGCGACCCCAGGGAAGCGCACGAGCATTACGGCCTCGACCTCATCAGCGACCTATCGGGCATGAGCGCGATGGACGCGATCGTGGGCGCCGTCGCGCACGACGACTACCGCCGCTTCGCCGATGCCGATTTCGGCCGCCTGCTGAAACCCGGCGGTCTCGTCGCCGATATCAAAGGTCTCTGGCGCGGGCGTGCGCTGCCCGATGGTCTCAGGCGCTGGGCGCTTTGAGCCGGCTCCTCAGCAGGCGCATCAGCCAGCCGAGGCCCCACACCTTCTCGTAGAGCTGGCTCGCCGCGTCCCAGTGGTCGACATGCGCGCGCACGCGGCCATCCTCGGCGAAAGCGAGCTCGCTCATTCCCTCGATCGTCCAGATCTCCGGCTTGCCCTTCGGCCGGAACGTCATCCGCCATTTGAGGTAGGCCGCCGTATCGGTCGCGGCGACGTCGAGAACCTGGAATCGAGGATCATCGGTCGTGAGATACATGTGCCGATAGACCGCGAGCGATGCGTCGAGCCCCCGAACATGGTTGAACGGGTCGACGAAGAGCACGTCCTCGGTCCAGAGCCTCGCGAGGTCGGGAAGCGTCGCGGGCGTCAACGTCTCGAAGGCGCGGGCATAGGCACGCGCAGGCTCCAACCAGCGGCTCATGCCCCGGTCACCTTCGCAACCAGCGGGAAGTAGAGCCGATCGGGCAGGCAGCCGAGCAGCTTGAGCATCCAGGCGAAGCGGCGCGGGAACGCGATCTCGAAGGCCGAACCCGCGAGTCCGCGCACGATGCGTTCGGCCGCCTCCTCGGCGTCCATCAGGAACGGCATCGCGAAGTCGTTCCGATCGGTCAGGGGCGTGCGCACGAAGCCGGGGTTGATCACCTGGATCTTCACCGCATGCCGGTCGAGATCGAACTTGAGCCCTTCTGCCAGCGCGATCAGTCCGGCCTTGCTTGCGGAGTAGGCGGCGGCGCGCGGCAGGCCGCGATATCCGGCAACCGAGGCGACGATCGCCAAGTGGCCACTTCGCCGGTGGATCATCTCCGGCATCGCCGCTGCCAATGTGTTCGCGGCACCCAGCAGGTTGACCTCGATCACGCGGCGCACGACGGCAGAATCGAAGTCGGTCGCCGGCGTGCGAGCATCGGTGCCGGCGTTGATGACCGCGAGATCGACGGGCCCGAGCTCGCGTTGGATCTCCGCCGAAATACGGGCGGTCGCCGCGGCGTCGGTGACATCGAGCGGAAAGGCTCGGATCGCCTCGCTGCTCGCGGCAAGGCTGGACAGCGCATCCGAGTTGCGCGCCGAGGCCGCGATCCGCCAGCCGTCGCGCACGAGCCGGAGGGCCAGCGCCCTGCCGATCCCGGTCGAGGCACCGGTGATCCAGGCGATCCGGCTCATCGAGCGGCCCGCATCGCGTAGTCGAACCGGGCGCCCCAGAGGTCGAAGGTCATGCCGACCCACTCGCCGTCCTCGGTGTAGAGCGGCGTAACCTCGGCCTTCTCGCTGGTGATCGTGTGCGGGATCGCGCGGACCGTGCGGCCGGGCAACTCCAGCGTCACCGGCGCACCCTTCGTGATCGTGACCGGCAGCAGGACTCCCCAATGGGTCTCGACCCAGGACGCTGCCTGCCGCAGCCGCGGGTTCCAGTAGCTCGATGGCATCGTGTCGGCAGGTCCGGTCTGGCGCCCCTCCGGCCCATCGAGGACGAGCTTGCCGTCCTCGGCCCAGGCGCGGAGCGCGTACTTGGTGCCGTCGTCGTCAGTGCTCGCCTCGACCGACTGCAGCCGATCGCTCAGCCAGCGTTCTGACGAGCGGTGGGTGTAGCGGTAGAGCGTGAACGGCCCGAAGGTGACCGCGAGGTCGAGCGCGACCTGCACGCGCGTCTCCTCGCCCTTCTTCTCGATCGTCACCACATGGCTGCCGATCGGACTGCCGTTGCGCTTGACCTCGAAGTCGAGTCGGCGCGTCTCCGCCTTCGCCTCGGCCGAAAGCAGTAGAAGGCAGCAAAGGGCGAGCGGAGCGGCTCGGCTCATTACCCTGATACGCGGATCGGCGCGAACGGATCACTTCGCGCCGAGGCAGGCCTTGAATCCCTCGGCGACGCCCTTGAGCAACGCGGGATAGGCCTCGGCGGTCTCCGGCAGGGTGGCGCCCAGCGCATCGAGGCGGCCGAGCTTCGCCGGCGTGCCGTCGCTGACCATCTTGGCGTGGATCTCGGGATATTGCGGCTCGGCGAAGACGCAGGTGGCGCCGATCTCAGTCATCCGGGCCTTGGCCTGGCTCACCCGCCTCGGCGACGGACGGACGTCGGGGCGCCGGGTGACCGCGCCGGCTGCTGTGAGGCCGTAGCGCTTCTCGAAGTACTGGAAGGAATCATGCAGCACCAGGAACGGCGACGCCTTCACGCCGGACATCGTCTTGGCGATCTCCTGGTCGAGCTGTTCCAGCCGCTGGCCGAGCGCCTGAAGGTTCTTCGCGTAGACCTGGGCCCGGCCGGGATCGGCGTCGCTGAGCTCGTCGGCGAGCGCCTGGGCGATTGCCCGCGCGTTGTCCGGATCGAGCCAGATATGGGGATCGGAGTCGAGGTCCTCCGCACCGGGATCGGTGCCGAGCGGCCGGGGGCTCGCCCTCGGCGTATCGTCCTCGACCCAGTTGGCACCGAGCCGTTGCGGCAGCAGCTTGAGCCCGTCGGCCGCCATCAGCTCGACCACGCGGGCGTCCTGGGGAAGATTCTCCAGCGCCCGGACGATGAAGGTCTCCAGGGACTCGCTGACGAAGACCACGATCGTCGCGGTGTTCATCAGCCGGACCTCGGCGGGCCGCAGCGAGAACGACGACGGGGCCGCGTTGCCGCGAATCAGCAGCTCCGGCTTGCCCACCCCGGCCATCACCGCCGAGGCGAGCGCCTGGACCGGCTTGAGCGTGACGACGACCCGGGGCGGCTCGGCCGCGCGTGCGGTTTCAGCCCCCAAAATCAACGCCAAGAGGAGACAGAACCTTTTCAATTCCCCCTCGCCCGGACGTGCACCCGACGCCCTCGATCGCTATATTGTAGCGTATCAGCCCGGTTGGGCGGAGTTAAGGACATGCCCGATCGCCGAACGGCGGACGATCACGATCACGCCACCTGCATCGAAGACGCCCTGGCCGAGGCCGAGACGATCTGCGCCGAGCGCGGCGCGCGGCTGACCGAGCTGCGTCGGCGGGTGCTGGAGCTCGTCTGGACCAGCCACGAGCCGGTCGGCGCCTACGACATCCTGTCGCGCCTCGGCGGCGACGGCCGGCGGGCGGCGCCGCCGACCGTCTACCGGGCGCTCGAGTTCCTGCTGGAGCAGGGTTTGGTCCATCGGATCGAAAGCCTGAACGCCTTCATCGGCTGCGCCAGCCCGAAGGCACCCCATGCCGGGCAGTTCCTGCTCTGCACCGCCTGCGGCACCGCGACCGAGATCGCGGACGCCGGCATCCAGGCGGCGCTGGCCCAGGCGGCCGGACGGGCCGGCTTCCGGCCGGGACATGTCACCATCGAGGTCAAGGGCCTCTGCCGGCGCTGCGCCGCCGGCGGCAAGACGGCCGAGCCGCACGCCCACACGCATTAGCATCCGAGGACCGACACAATGAGCGAAGCGCCGGAGATCCGGACGACCGAACGCCTGCCGGTGAGCGTGCTGACCGGCTTCCTCGGCTCAGGCAAGACGACGTTGCTGAAGCAGTTGCTGACCAAGCCTGGCCTCGACAAGGTCGCGGTCATCGTCAACGAGTTCGGCGAGATCGGCCTCGACCACACGCTGATCGAGTCCAGCTCGGAGGGCGTGGTGCTGCTGAACTCGGGCTGCCTCTGCTGCACCGTCCGCGGCGACCTGATCGACACGATGCGCAACCTGTTCCTCAAGCGCGTACGCGGCGAGGTGCCCGAGTTCGATCGCGTGGTGATCGAGACCACCGGCCTCG
>CAZZLX010000243.1:0-6093 GCA_964655235.1 uncultured Rhizobium sp. | reverse complement strand
GGCGCCGTAGAGATCGTTGCCGACGCGCGGCCGGTCGACGCCGTTGATCTGCACCTCGGCAAGGATGCCGAGATGGCCCAGCATCGCCAGCGCCGAGTCCATCAGCGAAAGTCGAACGAGCTGGCCCTTCCCGGTGAGGCGGCGGTGACGCTCGGCGGCGAGCAGGCCGAAGGCGGCGGAGAGCCCGGTCGCGATGTCCCAGGCGGGCAGCACGTGGTTGATCGGACCGTCGGCATCCTCCGGCCCCGTCGCCAGCGGAAAGCCGGCGGCGGCGTTGACCGTGTAGTCGACCGCAGTGGCGCCGTCCGGCTGGCCGCGGATCGCGACCATCACCAGTTCCTCGCGCCGCTTCCTCATCTCCTCGTAGGAGAGCCAGCCCTCGGCCGGGAAGTTGGTGAGGAAGAGGCCGTTGCCGGGACCGGGCGCTGCGACCAGCGCCTGGATCAGCTCGCGGCCCTCGGACTTCCTTATGTCGACCTGGATCGAGCGCTTCCCCTTGTTGAGGCTCGCCCAGTAGAGGCTCTTGCCGCGCTCGGTCACCGGCCAGCGGTTGCGATCGAGGCCGCCGCCGATCGGATCGAAGCGGATCACCTCGGCGCCGAGCTGCGCGAGCGTCATGCCGGCGAGCGGTGCTGCGACGAAGGCCGAGCCTTCGATGACGCGGAGGTCGGAAAGGAGACCGCCCATCTAGAGCCACCGCTTGTGGCGGAAGTAGAGAAACGGCAGGACTGCCGACAGCACCATGAGGAGCAGCGCCAGCGGGTAACCGAAGGTCCAGTCGAGCTCCGGCATGTGGTGGAAGTTCATGCCGTAGATGCTGGCGATCAGCGTCGGAGGCATGAACGCGACCGCGGCGACGGTGAAGATCTTGATGATGCCGTTCTGCTCGATGTCGATCATCCCGAGCGTCGCGTCCTGGAGGAAGCCGATCTTGTCGGCGAGGAAGCCGTCGTGATCGGAAAGCGACTGCACGTCGCGCATCAGCGTCTCGATCCGGGACCGGCCGTTGGGGGTGCACGTGGCCTGGGTCGACAGGAACAGCAGCAACCGGTTCAGGCCGAGCACGCTGGCGCGGGCCTTGCTGGCGAGATCGCCGGCGCGACCGACGCGCTTCAGGATCTCATGCAGGTCGTCGCCGACGCGGCGCTTGCCGGCCGGTCCGCGGAAGATGTCGGCCGAGATCGCATCGATGCCGGCGGTCGCGCCTTCAAGGATGTCGTCGAGCCGGTCGACCACCTGCTCGAGCAACCCGATCAGCGCCGCCTCGGGCGTCGCCGCAAGGTCGGGCTGGCGCTCGATCCGGCGGGCGAAGCGGCCGAATGGAAGAGGGTCGACGTAACGCAAGGTGATCAACGCGCTCGGCGCCAGGATGAAAGTGACGCCGACGTTCTCGGGCTCGGTCGCGGCCTTGTTCACGATCGGGATCGTCATGAAGAGGGCGCCGTCCTCGACATAGAGGCGGCTCGATTCCTCGATCTTCCGCATCTCGTCGCGGGTCGGCACGTCGAGGCGAAGCAGGCGCTCGACACTGGCCACTTCGTCCGGCGCCGGTTCCAGCATGTCGATCCAGACCGTGCCCGGCGGGATCTCGGCGGGCGGCCCTGGAGGCTGGGTCTGGATCGTTCTTCCGGCCTCGAACTGGAAAAGCGTCAGCAATCGGACCTCCGGGGGGCAGAATTATTCGCCCAACCGGCCACCCGAGGGCAAGGTTGCTTGACGCTATTCGCATTGCTCGGGCAGCATTTCGTCATCCAAGGCCGCGCCAAGCGGATAATTGAACAGGAGGTCTCCATGAAAATGCTTCTCGGCGCCGTCGCCGCGCTGCTGATGGCCCATGCGGCCGAAGCCCAGACCGTGAAGTGGGACCTGCCCGCCGGGTATCCACCGGGCAACTTCCACTCCAAGAATCTCGTCCAGTTCGCTGACGACGTGAGAGCGGCGACCGGCGGCAAGCTCGAGATCACCGTTCACGCCGGTGCCTCGCTGTTCAAGGTGCCCGAGATCAAGCGCGCGGTGCAGACCGGGCAGGCGCAGATCGGCGAGCTCCTGATGGTGGTGCTCGAGAACGAGGATGCCTTCTTCGGCATCGATAACGTGCCGTTCCTGGCGACCTCATTCACCGAGGCGAAGAAGCTCTGGCAGGTGACCCGCGCGGGCACCGAGAAGCGCTTGGCGGCCCAGGGGATGCACGTGCTTTATGCCGTCGCGTGGCCGCCGCAGGGCTTCTACTCGCCGAAGCCTCTCGAAAAGATCGAGGATCTCAAGGGCCTCAAGTTCCGCTCCTACGGCGCTTCGGCCGATCGCATGGGCGAGCTTTCGGGTATGCAGGTGACGACGATCCAGGCAGCCGAACTCGGCCAGGCCTTCGCCACCGGCCGGGTCAACGCGATGATCTCCTCCGGTGCGACCGGCTACGACACCAAGCTCTGGGAGTTCACCAAGTACTTCTACGACGTGCAGGCGTGGTTGCCTAAGAACATGATCTTCGTGAACGACAAGGCTTGGTCGGCACTCGATGCTGCCACGCGCGATGCCGTCACCAAGGCTGCCGCCGCCGCCGAGACCCGAGGCTGGGCCGAGAGCGAGAAGCTCACGAACTTCTATCTCGAGGAGTTCAAGAAGAACGGAATGACCGTAGGCGCCCCGAGCCCGGCCTTGAAGGACGGCTTCAAGAAGATCGGCGAGGAGCTCACGAAGGATTGGCTCAAGCGTGCCGGCCCGGACGGGCAGGCGGCGATCGACGCGTTCCGCAAGGGCTGATCCGCCGAAGTCCGGGGGATGAGGGCCGCGCTCGATCGCGTGTACGACGGCTGCGCCTATGCGGCGGGGCTGTTCCTGGTGTTGATCCTGGCGTTCACGTTGCTCGGCGTGGCGGGCGGAATCTTCGACTTCTACGTTCGCGGCACCGACGCCTTCGCCGGGTACTGCATGGCCGCATCTTCGTTCCTCGCCCTTGCGCATACCTTCCGCAAGGGCGAGCACATCCGAGTGACCTTGATCCTTCAGCAGCTGATGGGGCGGCCTAGGCGCTGGCTCGAGCTCGGCTGCCTGGCGGTCGGGGCGGTTTTGGCCGGTGCCTTCGCCGGCTACGCCGCGAAGATGGTCTGGTGGTCGTATGCGTTCAACGACGTCTCGGCCTCCAATGATCGCACGCCTCTCTGGATTCCTCAGGTCGGCATGGCCATCGGCGGTTTTGTTCTGTTCGTGGCAATGGTGGACGAGCTGATCCAGGTCGCCCGAGGCAAGGATCCGGCCGCGCCGTCTCCCGGCGACGAGCCGGCGCATGTCGAGTAGGCGGCGATGGAACAGATCCTGATATCGGTCTTCCTGATCGTCGCGCTTCTGGTCGTCCTCGCCGGCGGGCTTTGGATCGGCCTCGGCCTGATGGCCACCGGCTGGATCGCCATGGAGTTGTTCACGGTACGGCCGGCCGGCGACGCCATGGTCACGACGATCTGGGGCGCTTCGTCGAGCTGGACCCTGACCTCGCTTCCCATGTTCATCTGGATGGGCGAGATCCTGTTCCGTACCAAGCTCAGCGAGAACATGTTCCTTGGGCTTTCGCCGTGGATGCAACGTCTGCCGGGCCGTCTGCTGCACACCAACATCGTCGGCTGCACGATCTTCGCGGCGATCTCAGGCTCGTCGGCGGCGACCTGCGCCACCATCGGCAAGATGACGATTCCAGAGCTGCGCAAGCGTGGTTATCCGGAGGAACTCATCGTCGGCACGCTGGCCGGCGCCGGTACGCTCGGCCTGCTCATTCCGCCCTCCATCATCATGATCGTCTACGGCGTCGCCGCCGACCAGTCGATCGCACAGCTGTTCATCGCCGGTGTCATTCCCGGGTTGATGCTGTCGGCGCTTTTCATGGCCTACGTCGTGGTCTGGGCGATTCTCAATCCGTCGCTCGTGCCGAAGCCCGACGACATCCCCGGCTTTCTCGACAAGATCTACGCCGGGCGCCACCTGATCCCGTCGGTATTCCTTATCGTGATGGTCCTCGGCTCCATCTACGCCGGCATCGCGACGGCGACGGAAGCGGCGGCGATGGGGGTGGTCGGCGCATTGCTGCTCTCGATGATCCAGGGCTCGCTGACACGCGAGACCTTCATGTCGAGCCTGCTCGGCGCGACGCGGCTATCCTGCATGATCGCGCTGATCCTCGCCGGCGCCGCCTTCCTGACCCTGGCGATGGGCTATACGGGGCTACCGCGCAAACTGGCCGAATGGATCAGCGCCCAGGGCCTTTCTCCCTACGCGCTGATCGCCGTGCTGACTGTCTTCTATATCGTTCTCGGCTGCTTCCTGGACGGGATCTCGATGGTGGTCCTGACCATGGCCGTCGTGCTGCCGATGATCCAGCAGGCCGGGATCGACCTTGTGTGGTTCGGCATTTTCATAGTTCTCGTGGTCGAGATGGCGCAGATCACGCCTCCGGTCGGCTTCAACCTGTTCGTGCTCCAGGGCATGACCGGCCATCAGATCACCTATATCGGCCGGGCGGCCCTGCCGCTGTTCCTCCTGATGGTGGTTGCCGTCGTCGTGATCACCGTCTGGCCCGAAATCGTCACTTTTCTGCCCAACAGAATGCTGCGCGGCTGACGCATTCTGCTAAAGTCGCCGAAACCGTCGTCGGACGTGAAATGACTGGTTCGGGAAAGACCCGGGGGAAACGCCCCATCGGGTGGTTCATGCTCATTCTCGTGGCCCTCGTCGCGGGCATTACGGCTGCGTCCGGTCCGTTGCTTTCCCAGGATATCCGCTTCTTCCGCCTCGGCCTCGGCCCATCCAACGGCACCGCCTATCCGATCGGGGAACTGATCGCCGGCGCCATCTCCAATCCTCCCGGCAGCCGCGAATGCGAGAAGGGCGGAAGCTGCGGCGTGCCCGGCCTGATCGCCGTCGCGCAGTCGACGGCAGGATCGGTCGGCAACGTCGAGGCGATCGGCAAGGGCGGGCTCGACGGCGCCATCACCCAGGCCGACGTCGCGTTCTGGGCCTATTACGGCGCCGGCATCTACACGCCGGGCGGGGCCATCCGCAATCTCCGAGCCGTCGCCAACCTCTACCGCGACTCGATACATCTGGTGGCGCGCGCCGACGCGAATGTCGGTTCGGTCGCCGACCTGAAAGGCAAGCGCGTCGCGATGGGCGAGCCGGGATCGGGCACGCTGGTCGACGCCCAGCTGGTCATCCGCGCCTTCGGCCTCAAGGAGGCCGACATGCGGCCTGCCTATCTCAAGACCGACCTGGCGATCGACCAGATGGTCGAAGGCAAGCTGGACGCGCTGTTTCTCGTCGGCCTCGCGCCGAGTCCAGAGATCGCCGAGCTCGCCGAGCGGCTGCCGATCAAGCTGGTGCCGATCACGGGTACCGAGCTCGAGGAGCTTCGCAAGACGACGCCGTTCTTCGTCGAGACCGCGATCCCAGGCGGGCTCTACAACGGGGCGGACCAGCCGACGCCGACGCTCGGCATCGGCGCGTTGCTGGTGGCGTCGGCGCGCGTGTCCGACGACGTGGTCTACGGCATGACGCGCGCCCTATGGCACAAGTCGACGCGGACGGTGCTGGACGGGCATCCCACCGGAAAACGCATCCAGCTCGAATCGGCGCTGCAGGGCGTGCCCATCCCGCTGCATCCGGGGGCCGAGAAGTACTACCGCGAAAGCAAGATGATGGACTGACTTGCCCGTCGGCGTCGGCACTTGTAGGTAGCGTCGCTCCAGACGTCGCGGAGACAAGCCCCATGACCCTCGATCTCGTCCGCCCGCTGCGGGCGCTCCTTTCCGTCTCCGACAAGACCGGCCTCGTCGATCTCGGGCGCGCCCTTGCGGCGCGCAAGGTCGAGCTGCTGTCGACCGGTGGCACGGCCAAGGCCCTGGCCGATGCCGGCCTCCAGGTGATCGAGGTCGCCGACTGGACCGGCTCGCCCGAGATGCTCGACGGGCGGGTGAAGACGCTGCATCCGAAGGTGCATGGCGGGCTGCTCGGCCGGCGCGATCTCGCCGATCACCAGGCGCAGATGAAGGCGCATGCGATCCCACCGATCGACATCCTGGTGGTGAACCTCTACCCGTTCGAGCAGACGGT